>JAICXV010000294.1 GCA_025934545.1 Verrucomicrobiia bacterium | reverse complement strand
TTGTTCACCATGCCGATGTAATCGATCAGGATGTTCTTGGCTTCATGCAAACGAGCTTCGTTGGCGACAGCTTCCTCACCGACGTCTGGAGCTTCTTCTTCGAGAGCCGTCGAAACTGTATCCCCATCCTTATTTTTCGGAGGCTGCAAGGTCGCGCTATTCACATTCTCCTGGGTGATTTCGTAGACCTTTTCCGTGGGCTTTTTGCGCGAGGCGAGTTCTTTCGTGCGCGCATCATCCTTGGCCTGCTGCTGTTTCTTTTCGGCGAGCCGTTCGGCTTCGTTCAATGAAACGGTTTTATCTGCCTGGGTCTTTTTGTATTCGGCAATGCGTTCGCGTTCGTATTGCAAATCTTTATCCGCATCAACGCGCTTGTCCGAACGTTTGCGCAAGTCCGCCAGGTACGGCGTGACGCGATTCAGCTTCTCGAAATCGGCGCTCGGCACTTCGTCCCATTCCAGACAATTCTCCATCGACGATTCGCCGACGTCCCATTCGTCATGAACGGAAGGCAAGGCAATGTCCGAGAGCACGCCTATTTTCTGGGTGGATGAACCACCCGCGCGGTAAAATTTGCGAATGGTCAAACGCAACGTGCCGGGATCGTAATCTTTAGGAAGGTTTTTTGCGTCGATGTAGTTTGCCAGCGAAGCCAGCGTTTGGACGGTGCCTTTGCCGAAGGTGGATTTTTCACCAACAATCAGCGCGCGATCGTAATCCTGCAAAGCACCGGCGAGAATTTCAGACGCCGAAGCGCTGAAACGGCTGGTTAGCACGATGAGCGGTCCGTCCCACAAAATGCCGGGATCAGGATCGGATTCGGTGACGATTTCGCCGTTGTATTCTTTAGTTTGGACGACCGGACCTTTGGTAATGAATAGACCGGTCAGACCGATGGCTTCCTCGAGATAGCCACCGCCATTTTTGCGAAGATCGAGAATGATGCCGGTGACACCTTCCTTTTTCATGCGGCGAATCAAACGCGCGCAATCGAGAGTCGTGCTAGTTGCGGTCGACGTTGTTTCTTTGCTCGCCAAACGCTTTTGGCCAGTGGTGTCGGCGTAAAAGGACGGAAGATCAATGACGCCAATCCGAACCGGATTGCCATTAGAAGACTGGGTGTCGTAGACACGCGCTTTTGCTTCCTGGTCTTCTAATTTAATCTGGTCGCGATACAGGGTGACGATTTCGCGGGTGGAGGTGTCCGGCGAATCAGCGGGGACGACGGTCAGACGCACTTCGGTACCTTTGGGGCCGCGGATATGTTCGACAACTTTATCCAGACGCATGCCAATGACATCGAGCGGTTCTTTATCTCCTTGACCGACGGCTACGATTTTATCACCGGGCTTGAGCTTCTTGCTCTTCATGGCGGGCCCGGGGACGAGTTCTTTGATTTTGCAGAAGCCGTCTTCCGAGGTAAGCACCGCTCCGATACCAAAGAGCGAGAGCTTCATCGAGATGTTGAAGTTTTCAGTCTGGGCATGGCCCATGTATTCGGAATGCGGATCGTAAGCACGAGCGAGTGACCCCAAATAAATTTCGAGGATGGAATCAGGATCAAGATCTTTATAGGTTTTCATCAAGCGGTCATAGCGTTTGATCAATGTTTGGGTAATCTCGGTCAAGTTCTTGTGATTGAGCTGAACGGTTCCGACGAAGTTAGTCGTCTTGTTGGTGACGCTGATAAACCCGATTTCCTTGCCGTCTTCACTAAAGAACGGCCGATGGAAATTTTGAAGGTTGTCGCCGCGTTGCTTGGGAACCTGGACGGTCGCATTTGTTTTGTTCGCTTCGACATGAAGGAACGCAACGGGCTTTCCGTGAGCGTCGTAAAAATTCTTTGGCAACAAATCAAAATTTTGCGGATGCATTTTGTTTGTGGTCAAAGTGATCACGAATTCCTTCGGCTCGGACTTCAGTTCGCCTGACAATTTGATATCGGAAGCGGAAAGTTTTTCCTGCAAAAATTCATACCGCACTTCCTCTTCCCAAAGATGTTTGGCCTCGGCCAGGTCTTTCGGCTGCGGAGCGTTTTTGCGATTGGCGACGAAACGATCGTGACCGGTGAAGTCGAAGTTGTCTTTGGCGAGCAGGTTGGTCGCGAGATCGTTGCGCTGCTCGGCGCGTTGTAGGAAGCGTTCGAAGATGATGTGTGCTGGCCGCGTGTCGCCCTGCCTTGTCAGCTTGCCAAGACTGGTTTTGTATTTATCGAATTCCTGCAGGTCGGTTTGGAGGAAGTTCAAGTGCACCGGGTCGAGCGTATCGAGGTAGCGGTCGAGAAACTTGGCCGACATCTCCGAATCGAGCGCGTGATGTGAAAAGTGTGACCGCTGGATGATTTCGGCAGTGACACGCGCAACGACCGCTTCGGTCTGTTCCTGCGTTGGAGCCTTTTCAGCGTAAGCAATCAGTTGCGAAGCCGCGAGCACGGCCATCAGCCGCGCCGTCGTAAGGAAGAATCGTAATCTCATTTAGTTTAGCGAACTAGAGTCGTCTATGTCTGCCGGAAATTCAACTTAATGACAGGGATTTCCTGACAGACGTTCAAAGTGTTTCCTGTAGAAGGCCTAAAAACGAACTTTTTCGCTTAACGAATGTCCCTTTGACGGCCCCCAAACAAGGCGTAACTTGCAATGGAGGTTTTATGAAACACTGGGTCTTTCCCGCGGTCGTCCTTGTCGCTTTCGGTTTTTCTGCTCGTGCTGCCATCAATTCCGCCAGTCAGGATGTTTTGAAAATGGCGCAGTCCGGGGTCAGCGAGCAAGTCATTGAAGGATACGTCAATAATTCTTCCGCAACGTTTAATCTCAACGCTGACGACATTGTTTATCTGCAACAAAACGGTGTGCCGCAGCCGGTCATTTCCACGATGATCTCGCATGACAGCTCACTGGCGCAGGGGCAAACGCAACCTTTGCAAGGGCAAACGCAGCCATACGAGCAGCAACAACCGCAAAATTACGAACAGGTGCCACCCGACCAGACGGCGCCGCAAGCTAACCCGCCCGGTTCTTATGCGAGTGCTTACGTTGGACAAGACCAACCGGTTGTGCAGGTAGCGCCCGACCAGGCGCCGCCTCAGGTGTCATCCTTTTATGACGTGCTCGCGCCTTATGGAAATTGGATTTATTTGGAAGGTTACGGCTGGTGCTGGCAACCAAATGAGGTCCGAGCGACCCCGACGTGGCAACCTTATTGCGACAATGGAAATTGGGTTTATTGCGACGACGGTTGGTACTGGCATTCCGGCTATAACTGGGGCTGGGCTCCATTTCACTACGGTCGTTGGTGGCACGCAAATTGTGGATGGGTTTGGTTCCCGGACACGATTTGGGCACCAAGTTGGGTGTGCTGGCGGAGTGACTCGGATTTTTGCGGATGGGCTCCATTACCACCTTCGGGGTTTGTTGGATACGGTCGGCCGGGGTTCCATTTCGGTGTGAATTTTAACATTGGGCTCGGGGCGAACTTCTTCACCTTTGTGCATTTGGGCGATATTTTTCACGGGAATTTCCGCCGTCATGAAATTCCTCGATCGGAAGTGACGCGAGTTTTCAATCGGACGCGAATTATTAATAACGTGACGATCGTAAACAATAATTACGCTCGTAATCCGGGCATCTCGCGTCAAATTGTCGAGCGCGCCGCCGGGCCAGTGCGGGTTGCGCATGTGCGCACGTCGACGTCCGATCCGCGCGTCAATCGCCCTGGTGTGGTGGGAAGTGGTTCACAGATTAATATTGTCCGGCCAGCGAAGGTGTCGCCGGAACGAATCACCACTCCAATCGTCGCGCACCGTGTCCCGGCGAATGCACGGAGTGTTCCGGCAACGCCGCCCCAACGCATGATCAATAACCAGCGGAACGGTAATCAACGGCAAACCACAGTGTCGTCGCCGAACCGAACTTCCACTGCACCCGGAACCAGTTATACCGAACGTTATACGGAACCGTTGCGAACACCGCGCGCCAATGAGATTCCGCGGACGACGTCGCCTCGATCTCGCGAGTTGCCGACGCCAAATGTCAGTGAAGTTCCTCGGACCTCGCGGACAACTGAGGTGCCGAGAAGCAATAATCCTCGCGTAAACGAAACGCCGCGTCCAAGCACACCGCGGACAGCGGAAGTGCCGCATCCGACGCAGGCGCCGAGGCTGACAGAAACTCCAAGACCCGCGCCAACGCCCAGGGTAACCGAAACTCCGAGACCAACGCCAACGCCCCGCGTCACTGAAGTTCCTCGCGCGACTCCTCGTAGTACGACTCCGCAGTCTGAAATTCATCGGGCCTACCCTGAACCTGCGCCGCGCGTAGAAGCACCGCGACAAACGATCCGCGAGCCATCTGGCTCGCGAGCACCGGTATTTGTGCCGCGACAGGAAACACCGCGCCCGCCCGTAACCGCGCCACCATCAGCACGGCCTTACTCAGCTCCTGGAATTGAGCGGCACGCGTCGCCCCCGCCTGGATTGGAACGCCGCTCAAGTGAACCAGATGGAAGGCGTGATCATTAAAATCTGAACCGCCTGAGGAAGACCCTTTACAAGGGGCCTTTCTTCAGGCTTTTGCCTATCGTGGGGTGGTATAAAACCACAAAATAAATTTGACGTTTCGGACTATCGGGACGAACCTATCCGCCGCAT
>JAICXV010000152.1 GCA_025934545.1 Verrucomicrobiia bacterium | reverse complement strand
GTTCCTCGAAGACATCCCGAACGTCCGCAAAGAAGTCGCCCAATATTTCTCCAGCGTTCGCCGTCTCGATTCCAGCTTCACTGAACTAATGGCCGCTCTCAAAGCCTCCGGCGAAGAAGACCGCACCCTCATCGTCTTCATGTCCGACCATGGCATGTCTTTTCCATACGCGAAGGCAACGGTCTACCGCAATGGCACATGGTCTCCGCTCCTCCTGCGTTGGAAGACCATGCCGGTCGCACCGCAAATAAACACAACCGACATGATCAGCAGTGTCGACGTCATGCCGACTGTTCTCGACGTGCTCGGCGTTGAAAAACCGCCCGGCATGGATGGCCGCTCGCTCGTCGCGCTCATGCAAGGCAAAGAACCGCATCGCGACCACGTCTTCACCCACGTCAACACCGTGAACAGCGGCAAAGCATTTCCGGGCCGCTGCGTCCGCACCAAAACAAAAGCTTACATCTGGAATTCATGGCCGAACCAAAAAACGCGATTCAAAGTCGAAGCCATGTCTGGACTCTCCTTTAAAGCCATGGCCGTCGCCGCCGAAAAAGATCCCAAAATCGCCGCGCGCGTCCGCATGTATCTCTTTCGGACGCCCGAAGAATTTTACGACGAAGAAAAAGACCCGAGCGAACGTCGAAACCTGATTGGCGACGCCTCCTGCGCTGTCGACATCGCGAAGTTTAAAAAAATGTTGTTGGAACAAATGGAAAAAACGAACGATCCGTTGTTGGACCAGTTCAAAAAAATCGCCACGCCATAGTGCACCGCACCGCCGTCATCAACGTCGTTGGGCTCACCCAATCGCTCATCGGCGCGCATACGCCGAACATCGCGCAGTTCGCCGCGAAAAATTCGGTGAGCAGCATCGTGCCCGCGTTTCCCGCGGTGACCTGCACCGCCCAATCGAATTATCTGACTGGCACGACGCCATCACAACACGGCATCGTCGGCAATGGCTGGTATAACCGCGAATTGGCCGAAGTGCAGTTTTGGAAACAATCCAACCATCTCGTCCACGGCAAAAAAATCTGGGACGACCTGCGCGAGCGCGACCCGCAGTTCACCTGCGCAAAACTCTTCTGGTGGTACAACATGTATTCCAGCGCGGACTATTCCATCACGCCGCGTCCGAGTTATCCCGCGGACGGCCGCAAAGTGTTCGACATCTACACGCATCCCTATTCCATTCGCGAGGAAATCAAACGCGAGCTCGGCGAATTTCCTTTCCCCACATTTTGGGGACCCGCCGCCGGCATCGAAACGCCGCAAGGCAAAGCCGACGCCGTTTCAAAGTGGATCGCCGAATCGGCAAAATGGATCGAAAACAAATACGCGCCGACGCTCAACCTAATCTACCTGCCCCATCTCGATTATAATTTGCAGCGCTTGGGCCCAAATGACGCGCGCATCGCCAAAGACCTGAACCAGATCGACGCCATCGTCGGCGACTTGCTTCAATTCTTCGCCAAACGCAGCGTGCAAGTCGTGTTGCTCTCCGAATACGGCATCGTCGAAGTCGACACCCCGATTCATCTCAATCGCCTCTTCCGCGACCAGGGCTGGCTCACCATCAAAGAAGAACTCGGCCTCGAACTGTTGGATTACGGCGCGAGCAAAGTGTTCGCCGTTGCCGACCACCAAATCGCGCACATTTATATCAACGACAAGTCAGTCCGTAACAAAGTCCGCACCTTTTTGGAAAAACAAACCGGCATCGACACCGTCCTCGACGACAAAGAAAAAGTCGCCAACGGCATCGCCCACGAACGCGCCGGTGACCTGATTGCGGTCGCCAAAGAGCGCGCTTGGTTCACCTACTACTATTGGCAGGACGACGTGCGCGCACCCGATTTCGCCCGTTGCGTCGACATCCATCGCAAGCCCGGCTACGACCCCGTCGAACTTTTCCTCGACCCAAAAATTCCCGCCGTGAAACTAAAAATCCTCTGGCGCTTGCTCCAAAAAAAGTTCGGCTTTCGCATGTTAATGGACGTCATCCCGCTGGACGCGACATTAGTCAAAGGTTCGCACGGACGAAATAATCGCGTGCAAGACAACCCCATATTCATCAGTCGCAATATCGGCTCGCCCGATTTGCTGTTGTCAACGCAGGTTTTCGACGCCGTAAAAAACGTAATATTGACCTAAGCGAAAACCCTATAGTAATGACCGGCGTTCTATTACGCACTTTGCATCGACATAAAACGGGCTGTCTTATTAACTAGTCTCAGCACCACCCTCAGCGACCCGACGGCGCTCGAGTGTTGGCGGAACACGAAAGGCTAAACCAATGTACTCTCTGCGTTCATTCTATAAAACCTCGATCATAACTGCACTCGTGACGACCAGTTTGCTTTTCGCCGATTCGGCGAGAGCAAACGTTTATGCGACAGACATTAAACTGAACAGCACCCAAACCGGCACGGTCAACACTACGCAAGGCAGTTCGGTGGCTATCAGTTATATCCTTAACGACAACGCCACCGCTGGTGTCACGATTAAGATTTACGACAGCACCGGCACAAATGTAGTGCGCACCATCGCCATTCCGTCCGGCCTCGGCACCGTCAAGGGTTCGAACAATGTCGCGTGGGACGGAAAAAACGACAGCGCGCAAAACGTTGCCGTCGGTTCCTATTCAGTGAGCGTTACGGCAGCGCATTCCGGTTACTCTAACTGGACCGTGACGACCGATAACACCAGCCCAAGCACTTATTCGTTTCAACCCTACGGCATCGCGGCGAATAGAAATATCAACAGCCCTTATTACGGTCGCGTCTTTGTTGCTGTTTCCAGTACAAAAGCCGGTGCCAGCGTTGTTGGTGACACCCAAGGCATTATCAAGTGCAACGCGGACGGCACCTATGCCGCTGACGGTGCGTTCAGCCGCTTTGATTACGCGTGGGTGGATGACGGAGGGGATAGCCCAATCATGCTGCACACATTTGCCGATGATCGCCTTTATTTCAATGATTGGACCGGGCAAGGCAAGATCGTGAGTGTAGATATGGCACTGACAAAGAGCTTCGTCGTCTGGGACACCCCAAATTATGCGAATAACCTTTATTCAACTGCCGGCAACTGGGTTGACTACGACATCGCATTTGTCGGAACTGACCATCCGCAGTTATTTGAAGCGAGCCTCAATTTTCCTAACAACGCTGGGATCTTTATGTGGCTGCTGACGAACGACGTCACCACCAGCAACCTTTTTGCTGATCCGACTTTAACAACGACCAACGGCTACGACGGTAGCGCTGGTCAGCAGGTGGTCCAAACCAGCGGCGATCTGTCCTTGCGCGCCGATGGCGTCATTGTGGATGCGAACACCAACATCTACTGCCTGCAGAATCGCGGTAATCCGGGCGACCAGAATATGAGAGCTTGCATGTTCCCGACGTGGAATGAAACCGATGTGCTGTTTACGGGCGCGGCCTGGATTGTAGGCGGCGGCGATGATACGTTTCGGAATTTGCGCGGATTTGCGCTCGATTCCCGAACCAATCCCAAATACCTGGCCGTTTCCGAGTACACGAGCGGTGCTGCCGACACCAATGGCTTTATCGGCGGCGGTATTCGCATTCTTAACCCAACTAACGGGTCAACGCTCTTTACCAATCTGTTCGTGACCAACTTCTATCGTTCCGTCGCATGGGACAACGTCGGCAACCTTTACGCCGGAACCAGCGCCGCTGTTGGCTCAGTCCGTAGTCGATGGCAGGCGATCTCACCTCCGGGACCGAACCAGGCGACCACGCCTGCCCTCGCCGTCGTGCAAGTCGCCGCGGGCGTCACCGCGCCGCACATCACCAGCATCAATTACAACAATGGCGTTGTGACGATTAACTTCACCGGTGCCACCACCGATCTTGCAACGAGCTTCAGCTTGCAAAGCTCCAGCACCGTTAACGGCACCTTTGCAAATGTCCTGGGCGCCGTAGCAACGTCAAACGGGCCGGGCTCGTTTACCTTCACAACGCCCGCAAGCGGTTCTACTCAATTTTATCGAATCAGTCGGTAGCTCGAGAACAAACACACACGCGGCCCGGCGCTGATTAAATCGGCGTCGGGCCGATTTGTTTTCCAGTTCGCCGCCAAATCAATGCCGTTTCCTCAAAACTTAAATCCAAGTATTGCCCGGAAACTTCCGCTGCAAGGTTGGCTTGAGCTTTGGATACGTGTTCGCTTTAAACGCGGGCCAATTGAAGGTGGATTCAATGCGTTTGCCGTCGGGCGAACACAACCAAAGTTTCACCGGCACTTTGCCCTCGCAAATGTGCGGATGCTCTTTGAGCGCGAAACATTCCGTAAGTTTCACCTGCAACTCCGGCGAATTGGCTTCGCCATCTTCATCGCGCGGCTGGTCGGGATATAGAAGCTTGAGCTTGCGATCGTCGTGCCAGGTAATCGTCAGCGGCGCGAGTTCGTTCAACCAATCGAGTTTGTCTTTTCCAAACTGGCCGATAATCGCATCACGCAACGGCGCCGCTTGCGCCTCTTTCACCAGCGTCATTCCGGCGAACGCTTTGGTTAACGACTCGCCGATGGCCTTGGCTTCAAATGGTGGCAAGTCCAATTCCGGCATGGCGGCGGCGACGAGGTTCACGCGCGCGATGAATTGTTTGAGCTCGTGGTTGAACTGCGGCAGTTCGAAATATTGTTTGGCGTAGGCTTCGGCAAGGCAACGCCCCGAAGCCTCCGCATCGATTTCGCGCTCGTGCTCGAAATGAATGACGAGGTCGTGAAAACGAATCAGTTTAATGGCAGCGACGCGTTTGTGTGTGCGATCGTAAAGATGCTCAATCCGCGTCGTGATTTGTTCGGCAAACATTTCTTCAATCCACTCGCGCTTCACCGCCGTCGCGAGGCCGAGCAACGTCATGTTCCCGGTGCGGCCCGTCACTTCGCGAATGGAAGCGACCACAAACAGCGGCGAGTTTTGCACGACGCTTTCGCGCATGAGCGTGCCTGAGCGCCCCTCGGTTAAATCGCAATCGAGCGTGCCCTGGTCGCGTCGTTTGCATAGTTGGTCGATAAAACCCGCGGTAATGCAACGGAGCAATGGATCAAACGCCGAAGGCGGAGAATCGAGGCTCGCCGCATTTTCAGTGCGGCCTTCGACCTTCGACCCTCGAGACTCGGCCATTTTTAAAATTTGCTGATACGTCTCTTCAACCTGGCGCGCAATTTGCGCGTGCACGCCGTAACGGCGACAACGCTCGGTATTGAACTGGTTGTTTTTCGCAAATTGCCATGCGCGCATCAGCGTATAAAAATCCGAATCGGCGCTAGCTTCGAAAAGCTCGCGCGCTTCCGCGATGTGTTTGTCGTCGCGTCCTAACCGCATCAACAAATCGCGGCCACTCACCAACGCACTGCACAGCGCTGCCGCCGCCACGCAGTTATGTTTGGCGGCCTCGACCAACATCCGCGAATAACGCGGGTGCATCGGCAATCGCAACATCTCTCGCCCGGTTCGCGTTAAATCCGACGACGAAGATGTAGCCGACGATGATAAAGCGCCCAGTGTGCGAAGAAGGTTCTCAGCGCGTTCGACCGCTTGCGGATCGGGTTTATCCAGCCAATCAAATTGCGCGGCGTTTTTGATGCCGAGCGAGTGCAGCAACAAGACTGTTTCGGCCAAATCGCTGCGCTGGATTTCGGGCGTGTTGCGGTCCGGACGATTCAAATGCCCGCTTTCCGTCCATAACCAATGACACGTGCCCGGCGCGGTGCGTCCCGCGCGGCCCGCGCGTTGGTCAGCGGAAGCCCGGCTGATCGGTTCCAAAAACAGCGTGCTGATCCCGCGCTCCGCATCGTATCGCGCTACCCGCGCCAATCCGCTATCGACGACGTGGCGAATACCATCGATCGTCACCGAAGTCTCGGCGACGTTCGCTGCGGGGCGGCGGTTTCCTGCAAGGATTTGGCGCCCTTTTCTGGCCGGAATTATACCATATAGGCCGGGCGGCGCGCGAGGAAAGGCGAGTTAATTGGTCAAGTAAGTCGAGTATTCTGGATTTTGGATTTTGGATTTTGGATTTTTGGCGGGTCAGTCGAGGAGGTGGAGGAGGTCGAGAGGCGGTGCGGCCAGCGCGGCGTAGGAGTCCGGGGCTGAACCCCCGGTCTTTGG
>JAICXV010000576.1 GCA_025934545.1 Verrucomicrobiia bacterium | reverse complement strand
ATCTCAGCAATGGGTCAGAGAAGAACGTTTTTGTCGGCAACGCGTTCGTGCGCAACACGGATCAGATCTGGCAACCGAGCGACGAAATGGAAATGGGCCGCCTCGCGTCCAACAACTTCTACGAAGGGCATCGCGGGAATTATTGGAGTGATTATACAGGCGTTGACAACAACGGTGACGGCGTGGGCGACACGCCCTATCACGAAACCGACGTGCTCGGTTATATCGTCGACCGCCATCCCGAAGCCCGCGTCTTCGCGATGAGTCCAGCGGCCACCCTGTTGCGCAAGAGCGAAGAAGTTCTTCCGTTGCTTGATGTGCAGGGCGTCACCGATCCCTATCCATTAATGAAGCCGCCCGCAGATTCGGAATCCAAGATAACAACACTTCATCCGACAAAACTCGTGGCGGAAAATATTCAACAATGGATTCCATGCTGCAATTTCGAAATATCCAAAAGCGCTTCGGCACCATCGTTGCGTTGAATGATGTGACGCTCGACGTTGAGCACGGCAGCGTGTTGGCGTTGCTGGGGCCAAACGGCGCTGGCAAGAGCACATTGTTTGGGTGCCTGCTGGGGCTGATTTTTCCGACTTCGGGCGAAGTGCTATTGCGCGAGCAAAACGTTCGCGACTGTGATCGGCGTGCTTTCGGTTACGTTCCCGAACGCATCTCGCTTTATCCACAGCGCACGGTTTGGGAGAACGGTTTGTTTTTCGCAAAGTTGCGCGGCCATGACGAACATGCACTCGAAAAGCAACTCAAGCGCGTGGGTCTCTACAACGTTCAGGACCGCAAAGTGCGACAACTTTCAAAAGGCATGTTGCAACGGCTCGGCCTGGCTATCGCGCTTTGCGGCGAGCCGAAGTTATTGGTGCTGGATGAGCCGTTCAATGGCCTCGATCCGGTATTGCTCGAACAATTGCAAAACATTTTGCGTGCGGAAAAAGATCGTGGCGCGACGTTGTTGATTTCAACACACACAATTTCGGCGGTGGAGAACCTCGCGACGCACGTGGCCATTCTCTTGCAAGGACAAGTGGCCGCGACCGGAACGCTGACGGAGCTGCGCGCGAAAAATCCTGACCAGACATCGCTGGAAAACATTTACCATGCGGTTGCACGCTATAACCGCAACGCGCTCGCGGAGGAGATTGCGGCATGAGGACAGCCTGGCATATTGCGCTTAAGGAATTTAGTGACCGCTTTCGCAGTGGTTGGGTTATTGCTTGCGCCGCGGTTTGGCTTGGCGCGATTGCGCTGACCAGCTTATTCGGGTTGGTTCAAATAGGAAAAGTTGGCTGGCAAGGATACGAACGGACGGTGGTGAGCCTGCTCAACCTCGTCCAATATCTCGTCCCGCTTCTGGCACTGTTGCTCGCGCATGATCTCGTCGTCAGCGAGCGCGAAGAAAGAACGATTGCGCTTTCCATCGCCAGCGGCGTCAGTCGCGCGCAACTGCTTATCGGAAAATTCTTCGGCGCATGTTTAGCGCTCGCATTTCCCGTGACGTTGGGATTTGTCATTGCCGGTGCTGCGATCGCTCTGAGTGCGGGCCGGGCTGGAATTGGAAATTTTGTTGTGCTTGCGGTTTCGGGGCTGGGACTCGGCTTTGTTTTTCTTGCGCTCGGATTGGTGATTTCAATTGTGTGCCGGACCCGCGTCCAATCGCTCGTGGCGGCATTGCTGATGTGGTGCGCCGCCGTATTTGTATTCGATCTTGTCGCGCTCGGAATCGTGGTGTCGATGCGGACAAGCGAGGCGAGCAAGCAAATTGAGACCGTTACAGACGCAACACACGTCAACGCTATTGCTGACATGCACCAGGCCTTTGAGAACGGCGCCGACAATGTTCCGAAACCGAAGCCTGCTGCAACCAAGGTTATCTTTTGGACGTTGCTCGCAAATCCCGTCGATTTATTTCGCGCGATCAATCTGCCGGCAACGGCTCAAGCGCAAGTGCCGTTTGTTCTAATACCGGTTGCATTTGCATGTTGGATTGCCGCGTCGCTCGGCGCGGGGTTCTGGCGATTGCGCAGATTAGACTTATGAAAACGCGCCCCATCATTATTACTTTTGTCGCACTGACGCTGGCAATCGTCGCGTCGGCCGTCGCGATTCATCGGCAATTGCCAACATATAATCCCGCGACACAACGGACCGTCGAACAATCTTTCGATGTCAAAGGACGCATCGTCAACGTCGAGCCGGATGGAAAGACCGTTCATATCGCGCACGAAGACATTCCCGACTTCATGCCGGCTATGACGATGCCCTTCACGATCCAACACGCGGAACAATCCAAAGACCTCGCCGCCGGCGACACCGTGAAATTCCATCTCGTCGTCAGCAAAGATGATTCATGGGTTTCTTCCATCGAAAAACTTTCCTCGGACGGCAGGACCGGTGCGCCTCCGACCGCAGCTTCTCCTGACAACCGTGTGGAGACCGGCGAGACCGTTCCAAATTTTGAATTGATTGATCAAAACGGCGCACCCTTGAAGCTAAGCGACTATCGCGGCTCTGCCGTTCTGGTGACGTTCATTTATACGCGGTGTCCATTGCCGAATTTCTGTCCGCTGATGTCCACGCGGTTTTCAGAATTACAAAACCGCCTTGGCAAAAAGTATCCGGCCAAAGTCCACCTCATCAGCGTCAGTTTCGATCCGCAGTTCGACACGCCTGCCGTCATGAAAGAATACGGCAAACATTTTGGTGCGCGCGCGAATACATGGTCACTTGCCACCGGAACGCAAAAACAGGTTGATCAGGTCGCTGCTTTGTTTGGTTTAATCAAAGAAAGAGAAAACGATGGTTACAACCACGATCTGCGCACTGCGTTGATCTCACCCGATGGCAAACTCGTGCATAT
>JAICXV010000777.1 GCA_025934545.1 Verrucomicrobiia bacterium | reverse complement strand
GAACCGCCAGTGTCGCTGGAGGCGGAGTCCATCCGCGACGAGAAAGTCAAACTGCTCAAATCAATTCGTCCGCTGAAACCTGCCGACGTGGTCAAGCAGGTTGTACGCGGCCAATATTTCGCTGGTATTGTAGACACTCAGCAACGCCCCGGCTATCGGCAAGAGGAAAAAGTGAAAACGGATTCCAACGTGGAGACCTACGTCGCGCTGAAGTTGTTCATCGACAATTGGCGTTGGTCGGGCATCCCATTTTATTTGCGAACGGGCAAAAATCTGCCGATCAGCACCAGCGAGGTGCGCATTCAATTTCGGCCAACGCCGCACGTCCTTTTCGCCGCGGTCTGCGGCGAACTCGATCAAAATGCGATCGCTCTGCGCCTCCAGCCGAATGAAGGCATTTACCTGCGATTCAACGGCAAGGTTCCGGGAACGACGCTTGGCGTGCGGCCAGTGCGGATGAATTTCAGCTATGACGCGGAGTTCGGAGCTTACACGCCGGAGGCTTACGAACGTCTTTTGCTCGAAGCGATGTTAGGTGATGCCACGCTCTTTATCCGCCGCGATGAGGTGGAGACGGCCTGGCAAATTGTCGACTCCATCCGCAAAGGCTGGGAGGGCAAATCGCTGTCGAACCGGGAATTCTACGCTGCAGGAACATGGGGGCCAGTTGCTGCGGACGATCTGCTGGCGCAAAGCGGCCATGTCTGGCACGAGCCGCAGGTCGTAAAATAGCAACTTTTCGCCATGCAGATTCGCCCGTTTCAGATTTCAGATGAACCGGCGCTGGTTGATCTTTGGAGCAAGTGCGAATTAATCCGGCCGGTGAACGATCCCGCGAAGGACATTCGCCGCAAGTTGGCGGTCAAACCCGAGTGGTTTGTCGTGGGAATTCTCGATGGGCAAATTGTCGCCTCAGTGATGGTTGGCTACGACGGCCATCGCGGCTGGATTAATTATCTCGCGGTCCATCCCCAACATCGCTTGCGCGGGCACGGACGGCAGATGATGGTGGAAGCGGAACGATTGCTGCGCGCCGTCGGCTGTCCGAAAATTAATTTGCAGGTGCGCACAAATAATCGGGCCGTGGTAGCTTTCTATGAGCGAATTGGCTATCGCATCGATGATGTGGTGAACCTGGGAAAGAGATTGGAGTACGATGAACACAAACCATGAATTGATTTCGTTTCGCACGCCCGATGAATTGGCGGAAGCGGTCGCCAAAGCGTGGTTGGACGCGATTGATACCGCAAACCGGATGAAGGCCTCCCAGGACGTCGCGTTGTCGGGCGGACGAATTGCGCAGAAATTCTGCTCGTCAGTGGTCGCGCAGGCAAAATCCCGGAAGACTCCTCTCGACCGCGTTCAATTCTTTTGGGCAGATGAGCGTTGTGTGCCGCCGGATGATCCGGAGAGTAATTTCAAGCTGGCGAACGATCTTTTGTTCCAGCCGCTGAAGATTTCTGAAAAGCAAATTCATCGGCTACGCGGTGAGGATGCTCCGGACATCGCAGCGAAATCAGCCGAGGCGGAAATGCGGAAGCTCGTAGGTACCAACACTCAAAACCAACCGGTTTTGGATATCATCTTTTTGGGACTCGGCGAAGATGGCCATGTTGCTTCGCTATTCCCAAGCGAGCCGGAGAAAT
>JAICXV010000034.1 GCA_025934545.1 Verrucomicrobiia bacterium | reverse complement strand
AGCGCGCAAGGAAGGCAAGTCGCCCTCCCGCTACACGACCACGCGCAACAAAAAACTGAAGACCGAAAAACTGGAAATCAAGAAATACAACCCTTTCTTGCGCCGTCACACCGTGCATAAGGAAGTTAAATAAGACACGATTATGCCACGCAAAACACATCCAGAAAAACCGGGCCGCAAAGGCAGCTCTGAAGTCCGCACGCCACGTCCGAAGCCGAAGATCGACTTCACCGTTGACGCGCTCGACTACAAGAACGTCACCTTGCTTAAGCAATTCGTGACCGACCAGGGCCGCATCCTGCCGCGCAAATACACCGGCCTGCCCGCCCACTATCAACGCCGTCTCAACCGCTCGATCAAACGCGCGCGCCAGATGCTGTTGATGAAGTAACTCGTCGCCGACAAAATTTAAAACGCGAAAGCCACGGCAATTCGCCGTGGCTTTTCATTTGCGGAGCGCGGACTTTAGTCCGCTTCACTTGCCTACGCCAGCACTGCTCGGTTCCTCAGCTCCCGGCTGGCCGGCATCGAGATCGATCAGAATATCTCGCGGCTCAGCACCCTTGCTCGGACCCACAATACCGCGCGCTTCGAGATCGTCCATGATGCGCGCCGCCCGCGTGTAACCGAGGCGCAAGCGCCGTTGCAACAGCGACACGCTGGCCTTTTGTTCGGTGCGAATGACTTCGATGCATTGCTGGATCAAGTCCTCGTCCTCACCGCTGCTGTTTTCGTCACCATCTAATGAACTCACTGGCTTGGAAAGTTGCTGATGAATCTCCAGTTCGTAACTCGGTTTGCCCTGTGCAGCGATGTATTCGACGATGCCGTGGATCTCGGCGTCCGTCACCAGCGCGCCTTGAGCGCGAATCAACTTCGCTGAACCTGGCGGCAGGAAGAGCATGTCGCCTTTACCGAGCAATTTGTCCGCGCCCATCTGGTCGAGAATCGTGCGCGAGTCCACCTTCGACGCAACCTGGAACGCGACACGCGCGGGAATGTTCGCTTTGATCACGCCGGTGATGACATCAACACTCGGACGTTGCGTGGCGACGATGCAGTGAATACCCGCCGCACGCGCCATCTGCGTAATACGCGCGATCGCCATTTCCACATCTGCCGGCGCGACCAACATCAAGTCGGCGAGCTCGTCGATGATGACAACGATGTAACTGAGGTGATCGGGAATGACAATTTCCTCGTCGCGTGGCACCACAATTTCCTCGTCGAGCTCCACGGCAAAACCATCGCTGTCCAATTCCGTCTTGTCCTTCTTCGACTTCGGCGGTTCGACAGTGGCCGGAGGCGCCTGATTGCGCGGACGGTCATTGAACGAATGAATATTGCGCACGCCAACCTTGGCAAAAATTTGATAGCGCTTGTCCATCTCGCTGACGACCCAGCGCAACGCCAGAATGACTTTCTTCGGATCGGTCACGACCGGCACGACAAGGTGCGGCAATTTGTTGAATTGCTGCAACTCGACAACTTTCGGATCGATCATGACGAACCGCAGTTGGTCGGGGCTAAAACGATAGAGCAACGAAGCGATGATCGAACTGATGCAGACTGATTTGCCGGAACCGGTGCTGCCGGCGATCAAGACGTGCGGCATTTCCGCAAGGTCCGCGACGATCGGATGTCCGTAAACATCTTTGCCCAACGCGAGCGGAATGCGCGCTTTCGTCGTGCGCCATTCGTCGGACTCAAACAAATCACGCAGGATAACCTTCGTTTTGACCGCGTTCGGCACTTCGACGCCAACCGAGCTCTTGCCCGGGACAGGCGCGAGAATATTGATGCGTTCGGCTTTGAGCGCAGCGGCGATGTTGTTATTCAGCGCCGCAATTTTCTCGAGCTTCACGCCAGGCGCGGGATGCAATTCGTAACGTGTGATCGTCGGGCCTTTGGTGATGTCACCAATGGCCACTTCGATTTCAAACTGCGCCAACGTCTGCTGCATCAACTTGGCATTGGCAATCAGGTCTTCCTTCGATTCAGTAGGCCGAACAGTCGTGTCCGGATATTGCAACAAATCGTGCGATGGCAATTGGTAATTGCCAATTTGCGGCGTTGAGGCGACGGCAATTTGTTTCGGCTTGCGCAGTTGCCGGGCCTTGACCGGATTCAGACCGTGCACCACCGGTGGCGGCACGTCCGGCGCTTTAAATTTATCTGCCGGTTCGGATTTACTATCGCCAGCACCGATTTCCGCGACCTTTTTGGAGAGCTCAGCTTTGTCGCCCAAAATATCTGCCGTGTTCGCCGCAGCGATTTCTTTGGCGCTGATGACGACTTCTTCATCCGCCGGCTCCGGCTCTTTGACCGGTTCCGCCTTCGCGATTTTTTTCGCTTTCGATTGCGGGACACTCAAGTCGCGAACCGTCGGAGCGGGCACGGGCTTCAGATCCGCGCCCAGGCCCGATGCCTCGGCCACCTTTCCTTTATCCAACTGTTCCTGCAGCTTGCGCGCCTGCTTCTCCAAATCGCGCGCGCGCTTTTCCAATTCACGTTCTTCAGCCGATGTCGCGATCGGTTTTCCAGTGCGGCTGGCCCACCATTGGCGGCACCACAGGCCGAGTTGAAAATTCGTCAGATACATCACGCCGACAATGTAGGTCGCGCCGAGAACGATGCTCGCGCCAACTTTGCCAAGGAACTGGAGGCAGCAACGATCCAAAAACATGCCGATATATCCGCCCGCGCTCGGCGCGGAAACACCAACGCTGGCCGATTGCAGCAACCGCAAATTGTGTTCAAACAAACTCAACAAACCCATCGTGCAAACTACCAACGCAGCGCCCCAGGCCCATCGCCGTTGCAGGTAGGCGAGGTAGGAAAATAAATAACCGAGCCCAAAAACAATCATCAGCAGCGGGATGGCGAACCCCGCCAAACCGAACACCTGAAAGACAGACCACGCCACCCATACACCGAGCGGGCCGCCGAGATTGTGCACCGGCGAATTGGGCGGCACTTGATTGGCGGAGCAATCGTGGGGGTCAAAAGAAAATAGAGCGACTAAAAGGAGCAGCGCTGCTGCGCCTAATACAACGCCTATGACATCATTGAAACCGTGCGTCCTTGGGACCGCATCTTTTCGAGCCATTGGGCGCTACTGTAAAGACTACGGTGAAAAGTAAAAGCCAAAAATTAACAAAAATGACGGCAGGACGTTGCTAAACGGGCGTTGTCGAAATTGACGCCACCTTCGGCAATGCCTCCAGCAATCGCCGCAACTGCTGCGGCTCCGGCGGTTTTACAATGTACGAATAAACGCCCAAATCATCAGCGCGATTGCGATCGCTTTCTTCCGCCGACGACGTCAAAACAACCACCGCCAAATCGCGGATGCCCGGCTGCTCGCGGATCCAACCCAAAATTTCAAAGCCGTGAATGTAGGGCAGTTTCAAATCCAGAAACACCAACGACGGAAATGGATAGTAAGTGCGGTCCGAGTAATCGCCGGAGCCGGACAGATAATC
This sequence comes from Verrucomicrobiia bacterium, assembly GCA_025934545.1. GTDB lineage: Bacteria > Verrucomicrobiota > Verrucomicrobiia > Limisphaerales > Palsa-1400 > JAICXV01. The sequence continues at coordinate 6,268 of JAICXV010000034.1, read as the reverse complement.
AACCGCTTTCTGTCCATTGGTGACCACCTGGACGGGCAACGTTATCTCCGCCTTGCGGAGCGCGCGTTGCATCGCAAAAACATCGTCGTCATTGTCTTCGACCAGCAGAATGGTAGGAGGCACTGTCGTCATTTTATAGTATTGGTTGCGGGTAATTTGATCCAAAATTTACTGCCGGCGCCGGGTTTCGATTCCACGCCGAATTGTCCGCCCATCCGTTCGACCGCCTTGCGCACAATCGCCAGACCAACGCCGGTCCCTTCATACGGCAGGTCCGGATGCATGCGCTCGAACATATTAAAGAGGAGATGCATATATTTCTGGGGAATGCCGATGCCATTGTCCTCAACAAACAACCGGACATCGGGCCCGCCATTTTCCGTCCACACTTTTACCTGTGGCTTCACGCCCGGCGCGACGAACTTCACCGCGTTGCCGAGCAAATTCGAAATGACCTGTGTCAGCGACGGCTCATGGCCAACCACGTCTGCCAACGGCGCGATGTTCAATTCAGCGCTGGGCGGCTGCATTTCCGGATAATGCTGCACGATCTCACGCACCAGTTTGTCGAGCGCGACGCGTTCCATCGTATGGTTTCCACGCGCAATCCGGCTGAAGCTGAGCACATCCAAAATCATCTTGTCCAAACGCGTCGCGTTTTCCGCCACACGTTTTAAATAACGAACTCCCTCCGGCGGCATCCCCGCCGAATAATCTTCCAGCAACGCCTCCGAATACACCTGCATCGCCCGCAACGGCGCGCGCAAATCGTGCGAAATCGTGTAAGAGAACTCCTCCATCTGTTGCACGGCCTCGCGCAACGAAATCGTCCGCTCGTCGACCAATTGCTCCAGTTTTTGTTCGGCCATCTGCCGCTGAATTGCGAATGCAACCTGTGTCGCCATTGTTTCCACGGGCCGCGTTTCAGCCGGGGTAAATGGATGTGGCGCGTTGTAGTAAATAACAAATTTTCCGAGCAACTGTCCCTCGTAAGTAATCGGAATAAACGCCAAAGCGCGAATGCCTTCTTTTTGGAACGCCGCTCGCAAATGTTCGTCCAATGGCGCAACCGCGACGTCGTCGATGCAAACCGGTTTCGGGTCCGGCTCGTGGCCTTTCCAGGGCGAGTGCCCTTCCACCGCGCGTTGATATTCCTGCGACAATCCGCGCGCGCCCCTGAAGCGCATTTTGCCTTCATTGTCGTAAATTAAAACGGCCACCCGATCCGCCAATTGCGACCGCATGATTGCCGGGAGCGCCGCATCAAAAATTTCCGACATCGCCGCCGCACGATTCACGCGCATCGCCAATTCATAAATAGCGCGTTCCTGCTCTTCGCGCCGTTTGCGGTCCGATATATCGCGCAAGATTTTCGATACACCGACAATTTGATGCGCCTCATTTCGTAACGGCGAAACGCTGATCGAAACGTTGATCAGCGCACCGTCTTTGCGCTGCCGGATCGTTTCGTAGTTACCGACGCGATCGCCGTTCACCACTTTGTCCATCCAATCGGTCTGCTCGGCGCCGTGCTCGGCAGGGATGAGCATCGCAGTCGACTTGCCCAACACATCTTCCGCTGCATAGCCGAAGATGCGCTCCGCCGCTTTATTCCAACTGGTAATCGTTCCCTGCAAGTTTTCGCTGATGATCGCGTCTTCGGAAGATTCGACAATTGCCGCCAGTTGCCGCGAAGCGTTCAGCGCGCGATTGCGGTCGGTCACATCCAGCGACGCGCCGGCCACACCAATGATTCGGCCAGTGTGATCGCGCCGCGCCACAATCGATATATCAAAGGTGCGCGCGCCATTGGCGATGGGCGCCGTCACTTCGCGACGCTGCGACGTTCCCGCCCGCATGACTTCGCGTTTCCAATTTTCCAATGACTCGCCTTCGGGGCCCTTGAAAATTTCCGAATCACTGCGGCCAAGCGTCCCGGAATGCTCGGCCGGCAGCGGATACAACCAGGTATAACGCAAGTCCGCGTCCTGTTCGTAAAGCGTGATTCCCTCACCGCCAGCCGCCATGCGAAAGCGTTCTTCGTTCAGGCGATTGAGGTTTTGCAGATTGCGCAAGTCGGCGATTTGCGTTTCCATCGCCAACTTCAAATCGCGCAACTGTTCGGCCCCACGTTTGCGCTCCGTAATATCGCGGAAGAAAATGGAAAGACCTTTGCCAGTGGACGGATAAACCCGAATCTCAAACCAACGGTTCCACGGCTTATAATAATTCTCGAATTCCACCGCTACCCGCTCGCGCGCCGCTTTGCGATAGCCTTCCAGCGTGCCGCTCAATTCCGGATAAACCTGCCAAAGGCTCATCCCCACTACTTCAGTTTCGCCGACCGTTTTGCGGCTCGAATTATTGATGTAGGTAATGCGCCAATCACCATCGACCGCGATAAATCCGTCGGAAATATTTTCCAGCACCGCCGCCAACGTCTCGTGCGATGGATGCTCCGACTCAACCGGGCCAGTCGCCGAATTATCACGACCCGGCGTGGGCGTCAGTTTTGGTTCGCACGGATTAACGTTATTCACAACTTCGGCCGCCGGACGGCACACTACGCCATCTTCCAGCTTAGCACCTCCAACGATGTCATACCCTTTGCCAACTGCAAATCGGGTCACCCGCTGACCTTGCGTTACGGGTTTCCCGCAACTGCCCGAGTTTTGCCGTGCACAGTCCCGTCCAGCAGAAGAAGATAGCATGCTCTCATCACACGGAAAGCACGGGCCAACATATCGAATGTCCAGGCCCGTACCGTATCGCAGCCGTCACTGGCTGCGGGTTAACGCGGCGTCTCGCCGCCATCGCCACCACCCTTTTCCATATTGCACTTTACCTGCTTGACTCTAAATTTCCCATGGTGAGCCAAGCTGTTTCCGCCATTAGAAAATTTCGGCAGCAAATCCACGCTTATCTCAACCCCACTGCCAGTTACGACGAATCGCAACATGGCAGGCTCGAAAAATTTATCCATTTCTGGGCGCTCGTCGGCCGGACCTTTGTCGCCAATCGTTGCCTCATCCGAGCCTCCGCCCTCGCCTACACCACCTTGCTCTCGCTCATTCCCCTGCTCGCCGTCGGATTAAGTTTTGCGAGCAGCTTCGTCAAAGACGATAAACAAATCGATTCCTGGATCAGAACCGCCATCAGCCGCGTCGCACCACAATTGGGTTTGGTTCCGGCACCCGACACAAATATCGGCGCCTCAAATTCGGTCCCCGCAAACATTACAAATTCGTTCACAAATACTATCACTAATAGCTTCACGGCCGGATTGGAACGGACAAACGCTCCGCAATATTCTCAACAAAAAATCATCGACTACATCCATCATGCGCGCGACGCCGTCAGCAGCGGCGGACTCAAAGCCACCGCTATCATCGCCTTGCTCTTCGTCGGCATTTCGCTCTTAAGCAATATCGAAGCGACCCTCAACGACATCTGGGGCGTGCAACGCGGCCGGTCGTGGTTCAACCGCGTTGTCTTATATTGGGCGACGATCACGCTCGTTCCCCTACTCCTCTTGCTTGCCCTTGGGCTGAGCGCCGGCCCGTATTTTCGTGCGACCCAGGATGTCATCGACAGAATGCCGCTCCTGGGAAATTTCCTTTACTCCGTGCTTCCCGTCATCGTCCTCATCATCACGTTCTCGTTGTTTTATATCCTCATGCCGCATACGCGCGTGCGTCCAGACGCCGCGCTCATGGGCGGCGCCCTTGCCGGAATTCTCGTTCATCTGAACAACAAGTTCAGTTCGCTTTACCTCGGCCAGGTGATGCAAAGCACCAACATCTACGGCAGCCTTGCCGTTCTCCCGCTCTTTCTCGTCGGCCTTTATTTTTCGTGGACCATCGTGCTCTTCGGCGCACAAATTTCCTACGCCTGGCAAAACCGACGCCGCTATTTCCAGGAACGCATGACCGAAAACGTCAACCAACGCGGCAAAGAATTCCTCGCGTTGCGCGTCATGACCTTCCTCGCCCAACGCTTTTACAACGGCACCCATCCGCCCGCCTTGATCGAAATCTCCGAAACGCTCGCCGTCCCCAGCAAACTCCTGCAAAAAGTCATCGAACCGCTGATCCAAACCGGGCTCATCATCGAAACCGCCGCCAAAGAAACCGCTTACACTCCCGGCCGTCCTCTCTCCAAAATTTCCTACGACGACATCATTCAAGCCATGCGGTGCGGTGTGGGTCAGGAAGTGCCGACGCGCAACGATTCCAACCGCGCCCTCGTCAAACAGGAAATGGAAAAAATCGAAACCGCCCGCAGCACCGCCGGCAACGCCATCACCCTCGATCAACTCGTCCGCTGACGCGATCCACGAACCGATTTTGCGCGAAACCTCCTCAAGGCAACGGCTGCGCCACGTACGTATTTTCGAAATGCACCAAGTCCGTATCTGAACTTCCCATCGGATTGCCACTCCAGCCGTAGCTTGAGAATCCGGCAAAATTAAGATTCGCCGCTGCTTGAGCGCGCGCTTTGATCGCATTGTCCCAACCGGCATACGAAACGCCGGCGCGTCCGTAATCAGTGCCCGACAAACTTTGACTGAATTGCTCCACCAAAACTAATTGCGACAACGGGACGCCTAAATTGCCGTAATCCGTTACCGAGCTTTGATACATACTTTGGCACCAGCTTACCGAATTGGCGTGCGAGTTGACTTCCGCGCCGCTCAGATAATTTTCCACGCCGACATAAGCCACGAGCGAAATGTTGTGCCACTCGGTATAAAACCCATCCGTCGGCGCCCAGAACGGCGAATACACAATCACCGTATGATTGTAAGTATTCTTCAACCGATAAATCACGTCGTGCACCCACACGCGATAATTCGCATCGCTGCCCCAGAGCGAGCGCGAGATTTCATTCAACGCCACCCACTTTGGCACCGCGCCGGTCGAACTGAAATTCGCCGTTAACCAGTTCTGAATATCATCCGCTTTCTGCGACGCGTTGTAGCTCGGATAATTGTCATTGAGCACATTGTAATAACAGCCGATGAAATTGCCGTTGTTATTGATCTCCGTCCGATGCGTATCGCTCCCCATCAACAGCATGTGCCCGACCGGATTCGACGCATTCGTTTTCCAATTCAACGCATCAAACTGCGCCTGGCAAAGATGATTCGTCAGCACGCCCGGACAACTGAACCCCGCTAAATCAAACCGCATCACAAACGCATGCGCGCTTGGAGCAAGACAGGCGGAAACAATAACCGTGGATACAATACTTTTAAGAACTGCAATGGTTTTCATGATGGCTAGTCAGTAGGTGGATGGTGGCTCTGGGCTTGATTCATAGCATAAAACATTCGTCAACAGCACAGCCCTCACCGATCCATGAGCTTTTCACTTATCCGTATCCATTTTGGACTGCGCCAGCCCTCTGGCACTTTCCCATTTGAGGGAATCAACGCTGGTAACGCCAACTTCCGCGCCATTGTTTTTGCTGCAGAAAAATTTCATCGCAAAGTTGCCCTTTCCTTCCCTTTGTTGCCCTTATCAGCCCTTTTTCGCCCTTTTGGGAAAATTAAGTTGCCCATTTTGGACGGATTTCAAAGAGCGCAACGGGCTAATTTGCCCATGCCGGCAGGCGGAAAAAAATTTAACTTACCGTAGGTTACCGTAAGTTACCGCAGGTTACTGACCTTGGTGGCGGCCAACGGTCGATCGGTTTTGATGCAGTCGACCGACCATTTCAAAGAATATCACGGGATTGTGGACCTGCCCCAATAAGCCCTCGGCCGGAACGTTCCGGCGTCTGCTGCATATAATAATGTGAAATTTCGGCATATGTCAAGCGCTGAGGAGAGATAGTGTGTGTGAGTGAAGGCGGCAAGATTTGAGACCCGGCCCGCTGATTCGATTCAAGGATGGTCGCGGTGCGGTGTTGGCTGATAGTTGATGTTGAATTCGGTAGCGCATGGGGCGGACGTTTCTCTTTGACCGTCGAATGGTCCAGCCGGGCGTGCCAGAAGGGCACCCCACTCCTGGCTGAGGTTCATGTCGACCAGGATGTTCACGCAGGTTCCAACTGCAACTGGTCGCCTCCGGGTTCCTCGACTTCTAGAACATGAAATTTGAAAGCTGATATTCCGCGTGTTTGTCCGTGACTGTGCGTGTCCCTCAACCCTTAACACTCTTTGCGCGAATGTTGGACCATGACGATGAACTCCACGAACTTACGAGACCGATCGTTACGGACTCGAAACTCGGTAGAATCTGGACGAACTGAAATTCGAGTTTGT
>JAICXV010000751.1 GCA_025934545.1 Verrucomicrobiia bacterium | reverse complement strand
GTGTTCGCGTTCGTCGTGGCCGATTTGTCATTCCAAAAGCGCGGCTCAAACAGGTTCTCTGGATACGGATGGAACGCGATGTTCCAATCGAAATCGCCGCCATCGCGCGCCTTGCGGGCAAAATACTCGAGAAACGGCCGAGCCGGAAAACTCTCCAGTTCGCTCAACCCCGGATAATGAATGTTCCAATGATGTTCGAGCGAAAGGTAAACGCGCGCGGATGAAGAATATTTGCGAACCGCGTCGTGAGCGATGCGAACCGTGCGAAGGTAATCATCGGCAAATTGCTCCATCGTCACCGGCCCCATGTTACACCAGGAACCGTGTGAATTAACTTCGTTGCCGATGATGTAACCGACCGCGCGTCCAAATTGCTGGTCCGAACGCGACCATCGCTCGGACAAAAATTCGAGGCTCGCCCTGAACCAGTCACGACCTTCGTCAGTGACAGTATTAAATGCGGCGATGCCATTGGGCGGATTCGCGACCGCGCGCGGATGAAGCATCAGCCGATTGATTTGCGCGTCACCGGATTTGTAAGCGAGAACGATGATGTAAACCAGAATGCCGTGATCCGACAACGCTTTGACACGACTGTCCATCGCATCAACATATTCGCGCTGAAAGTGATAAATTTTGCCGTTGAGTTGGTAGCTTGGATTGTTCGTATCCCCGGCAGGATCGACGAGCCGGCAAAGGTTGAAATTGAGGGCCGCGTGTTTTACGCCCAGCGCAATCGCGTCATCGATCATGTCCACTTGCAGCCCTTTTTTGGAAGCGGCCTGTGGAAATGGTTCCTGCACTTTCGCGCCGATACAAACACTCCTTGTCGTCGTAAAAACAACGATCAAGAGCAGGAACAGGCGCCGAATAATCATTTACCGATGTTGGAAGATTCGGCCTACGGCGGTATTCAAGCCAATGGTGATAATTCGTGCAATTACACGCTCTCTGCCTTAAATAATCATTCCCGCTCATGCGGGTTTTATGAGACCTGAGGTGGAGATATACGATACGACCCTGCGCGATGGCAGTCAGGGTGAAGGCATCAACTTTTCGGTCGCGGACAAACTGCGAATTGCCGAACGGCTCGACGCTTTCGGCGTGCATTATATCGAAGGCGGCTGGCCCGGCTCCAATCCCAAGGACATCGAATTTTTTGCCGAAGCGAAGAAGCGCAAATTTAAAAATGCAAAATTGGCCGCGTTCGGCTCGACGCGTCGCAAGGGCGTGAAGGCCGAGGACGACGAACAAGTTCAGTTGCTCATCGACGCCGCAACGCCCGTCGTGACCATCTATGGCAAGACCTCGATGCTGCACGTCAAAGAAGTTTTGCGCACAACCCCTGCGGAAAATTTAGCGATGATCGCCGATACCGTGCGCTTTCTGAAATCGCACGGGAAATTTGTCGTTTACGACGCGGAGCATGCGTTCGATGGATATAAGCTCGATTCGAAATATGCCATCGCCACGTGGAAAGCGGCGGAACATGCCGGCGCGGACATTATCGTTTTGTGCGATACCAATGGCGGGTCGTTGCCAGGCGAAGTCGCGCAAATCACCAAAGTCGCGCGACAAAATCTCAAAGGCCAAATCGGCATGCATACGCACGACGACTCCGGCCTCGGCGTGGCCAATGCCTTGGCAGGACTCGAATCGGGCGCGACGCATGTCCAGGGAACCATCAATGGTTACGGCGAACGCACGGGCAATTGTAATTTGACGAGCGTCATTCCGAACGTGGCGCTCAAAATGAAAAAGTCTTCGGTGCCGGAACGCTCGTTGCGCCAGTTGAAAGAACTGTCCCAGTTCGT
>JAICXV010000207.1 GCA_025934545.1 Verrucomicrobiia bacterium | reverse complement strand
GCGCGACAAGGCCGAAAAAGGTAAAAAGGGGTTACGCCATTCATTCAACGTTTGTATCGTCACCGACTTTGAAGCTCACGCGTTTTGGCTCGAGCCCGGCGTTGATATGTATTGTGTCGCTGCGCAGGAGACCGGCGCGAGTTTGATTGCCCGCGGCGCCAGCGAAAAAAATGTCATCATCACCGGCATTCCCATTGCGTTGAAATTCTCCGAGCCCGTCGATGTGACAAATATTCGCCGGCGTTACGGTTTGCGCGATGATTTGCCGACCGTGCTTGTGCTCAGCGGCGGATTTGGGATGGGGCCGGTCGCGGAAATTTTGGCTGAGCTCGACAAAATTGACACGCATTTCCAAACGCTCGTCGTCTGCGGCCGCAATGAAGACTTGCGAAAAAAACTTGCCGCGCAGGACCGCAAACATCCGACGCATGTTCTTGGTTTTTGCAACAACATGAACGAGCTGATGTGCGCGTCGAGTTTGATTGTGACCAAACCCGGTGGATTGACGACATCTGAAGCGCTGGCGATTGGCCGTCCGCTCGTCATTTTGAACCCCATCCCCGGCCAGGAAACCGCCAACAGCGATTTTCTTTTGGAACGCGGCGCGGCCATCAAACTCAATCGCGTGGAAGATTTGCCGTTTCGGTTGAAAGAACTTTTGACGTCCAAAAAGCTTCTGCAAATGACGGCAGCGGCGGCGGCGTTGGGAAAACCAAATGCGGCCCGGGATATTTGTTCGGCCGTGTTGGCGGGAATCCCCGATTAATCTTCGTAGCTGATCGCGACGATTTCCCATTCCTGCGTTCCCGCTGGAATCTGAAATTTCACCCGCTGGCCAACGCTCGCGTTTAACAACGCTTTTGCAATCGGCGAACGCCAGCTTACCCAATCGCGGTCAGTATCCGTTTCGTCCACGCCGACGATTCGATATTTCATTTCTGCGCCTGCTTTGTCGCGAACAGTTACTGTTGCGCCGAACCGGACTTTGTTGTCGGGTTCGGCTGGCGGAGAAACAACTTCCGCTGCCAACAAACTTTGATCCAGTTGCGCGATTCGCAAATCGATCTTTTGCAGCATTTCCGCTCTCGCTGCATCGGCGGAGGTGACAATACGGGGGCGTTCCACCTCGCGCAGATGTTTAAGTTCGTCCTCGATCCGTTTTGCGCCCCCGGCTGTCATGTAATTTTTGACGCCCGGCGGCAACGTTGAAACAGGCCGTAGCAAGACCGGCGCAACGCCGTCGTCATCTTTCGTGAACGCCTTACTCATGATTTAACGTGCACCACCGCAGGTGAAATCGCTTCAACTTTTTCTACCGCAAAAAAATTTTCAACCTGCTTTTGCGAAATCAATTTTTAGCCGCCGTCTTGTGCTGTTGAGCCAAGGCGATTTTTTTGTCGAGTGCAGTCTTCAGCGACGGGAATAGGTTTCGAGTGCGCGTGTAAAGATTGACCGCCTTGTCCCATTCCTGCCGTGTTTCACAAATTCCCGCTGCCGCCACCGCAGCCTCTTTCGCCCAGAACGAACTGAAATGGGTCGGATCATCCGTGAAGTCCGGAATCACTTTGCAATAATGTTCCAGTGCTAGATCGAGCTCTCCCTGCGCAACATAACAATGACCGATTCCCACTTCGGCCTGGCTGCGCGTTTCGATGGTGGCTTGCGGCATCGCGACCGCGCTGGAGTAGTTGGCAATGGCGGCGTCGAAGTAGGTCGGGTCGTTTTTATCGATGGCCCAGCCATAACAACAATCGCCCAACCGCCCCATCGCCAGCGGCGCGAGCGCGTTGGTCGGCGTGCCGTTGGTCAGCGCGCTGAACGACGCCAGTGCTTCTTTGAAAAAGTTCGTGCAATTCACCGGGTCCTTGAGGCTGTCGCGGTATTGCTGCTGTTTAGTATCGCCCAACGCGAAGCGCGCTTTGGCCACGATCGGAGCGGGCGCGTTTGTATCATTGATCAGATCCAAAAAATAAGTCGCTGCATCCGGCGGACGTTGGCCCGCCAGTGCCGAGCGCCCAGCCATCAAGCGCGCCTGGTAAGCAAGTTCGCCGGCCGTCGGATATTTTTGATAGAGCTCCTGATAGGCTTTGTCGGCGAAGACATACGACTCCTCGTTGAAATAATAATCGGCGATCCAATTCTGCGCCCAAGGCGCGAATGTATTGCTCGGAAAACGCGCCACGAAATTCGTGAACAACACAAACGCGTTGGTTTCATTTCCGGCTTTGTCATAAGCGAGCGCCCGCGAAAACTCAGCCTGGGGCAAAAGCGGATGCGCGGGAAATTTGGCGACCCATTGATCGTATTGGGCAGCCGCATCCGTCCACATGCTTTCCTGCGCGTAACTTCGTGCGATCGCCAGTTGCACCTGCGGGCGCACCGTCGTGTTTGGGAATTTTTCCAGCAACCGCGAAAAGGTGTTGCGCGCTTCGCCATAATTTCGCCGCCGATTAAGGTCCTCGCCGTAGAGCAGCAAAGCGCGATCGGTGAACAGGCTGTTCGGATAGAGTGCCTGGATTTTATCAGCAGCAGCGCTCGCCGTTTTTTCGTCGCCCGTGGCAATGGCGCAACGGACAATCTGATAGAGCGCCTGGTCGAACAAACCCTCTTTGATTTGCGGCAATGAATCCGCGCTTTGCACGACCATGTTGTAATTGGTCAACGCCGCGACGTAGTTGCTTTGGGAAAACTGCGTGTCAGCCAGTTTGAATCGCGCGATCGAGGCGTCTTCTGACGCGGGCAGGCGCTGCAGTGCTTCGATAAAATTCGTTTGCGCGCCGGCGATTTGGCCTACCAGCCAACAACACCAGCCGCGATCCAGATGCGCCTTTCCGCGCAAAGGGCTCTGCGGATAATCAGCGATGAGCCGGTCGAAATTGGTGGTCGCGAGCTGAATCAAACGGGTCGGGGATGTTGAGGCATCGGCATTGGTCCGCGCGGCGTCCGCTGCTCTCAAATCAAGTTCACCAAGGGAAAGCCGCGCGACATCGAGCGACGGATCGTTCGGCCGTTGTTCGATGAATGTTTCCAGCCGCCTGATCGCGTCGTCGTTCTGCCCAAGTTTCAACATCAAATCGATCGTCTTGAACAACGATTGCCGGAGAATCGGCGCGGGGACGTCTTCCGCCAGATTATTCGTGTATGACTGTAACGCTTCTGGAAAACGTTCGAGCTTTTCCAAAATTTGGCCTTCGAGATATTTTGATTCAGCCGTCCAGGTGCGGTCGCCGGTTGCGGCCTTGAGCATCGGCGCGGTGTTGATCAGCGCGGCCTCTGTTTTGCCTGCGGCAAACTGCACGCGGCACAACAAATAATACCGTTCCCAGTTCGCTTTTTTCATCGAAGGATCGACGCGTATGGCGCGCACCACCTGCTCGGCGTCACTGTTGCGGTGTTCGTGGAAGAACGCTTCGGCTAACAACAGAAAACCATCCACTGCCAGCGCGTTATCCGGTTGCAGTCGCGCGGCTGTTTGAAACGGGCTATCCGTTTTTTCAAAAAGCTCGATGACCTTCGGCCAATTGTTCAACAGCGAATAGGCCTTGCCCTGGAAAAAGGCCGCGTCGAGACGATGCGCGGAATTTGGAAATTTTTGCAGCATGACCCCAAACGCATCGGCGGCTGCTTGATGGTCGGGTTTATTGTAAAGCGATTGCGCAATCCAATATTGATATTCGTCCGCCTGTCCGTTGGCGGTCGTCATATTCTTCTGCAACAAATCAATCGCGCCGACGTAGTTGCTTTGAAAATAGCGCGCGCGCGCCTCGAACAAAATCGCCTGCGGTCGCAACGGCGAGTTAGTGTAAGTCGCTACGAAATTGCCGAAGCTGGATTCAGCGAGGTTAAAGATATGAGTTTCGAACAGTCTCGCCGCTGCCGAGAAAACATTCGTTTCGTTGACAGCAGCAAACGAAGACAGAGAGGCGAATGTGAAAGCAACCAGCAACACCCATCGTTTGAAACTCTTCGCCATGACCGCCGGAGTATCGGACGTTGCCTCCTAAGATACGATTCAAAAATTCAGCCGTTTGTAACGCTTCTCCAGAGGGTCTGTAACGGCTTTTGTAACGGGTAAAAGCGCAAAAACCACCAATGTTTACAATGGTTGTAACGATGTAACGGGTGAATACCCCCCGGAAGGTTGGGGCCGGTTCTCCACAAATAACGGAGCTTTGCGTAGGACGGTGGATCTTTCGATCCGTTTCGCGTTCCCTCTTTCGAGGATTACTAGCGGTTCTGCGCAAAGCTCCAAATCCTTACCATAATCCCTTCCCGCTTCTCTCTTTCATCCTTAGTCCCTTTTCCCTTTGTCCCTTCTCCCTACGCAGAACCTCGAAGCGATTTGTCAGTTTGGCAAGAGAGGAAATTATTGTTTTTCGTACTCGCCCTTGCCGAGACGTTTGAGAACCGTGAACCCGGCTTTTTTCGCGTCGCTCACCGACACTGGCTTGAGCTTGATCGGGGAGCTGAACGTGGAAATCACTTTGCGCACCGGCTTCTTGCAAGCCGGGCACGCCTTTAATTCGGGCGCGCTGATCGGCCGGCGCAACGTGAAATGTCCGCCGCATACGGCGCAATCCCCGTCGCACAGTTCGTATTCGTAAAAAGGCATGTCGTTGGAAAAAAGGTAATGGATAATCGATTCGCCGTCGAGATTCGCTAAAGGTCGCGGACAGAGCGCAAAATAAGTTGCCCGAAGTGCGAACAACGTGGAATATACTGCAAATGACAGGCCCGAAATCACACCCCCTGTCCTGCAGCCGGCGCGACTTCATTCGCCGCAGTGCAGCCTTCGCCGCACTTGCCTCCGTTTCGCCAGCATTTGCCGCTGAGCTTTCGCCCGAACTCCGCTCTAACGCCAAAGTTGGAATCGTTTCCTGCAAGACCTACGGACCAGCCGTCAAACCCGCGCTCAAAGATTGTTTCGATTTAATCGGCGGCATTCAAAAGCTCGTTCGCAATAAGACCGTCACCGTCAAACTGAATTTGACCGGCACCAATTTCAGCCCTTATCTCGGACGGCCTGTCGGCGAAACCTACATGACGCATCCCGATACCGTCATGGCCCTCACCGCGCTACTTGTCGACGCCGGTGCAAAACGCATCCGCTACGTCGAATCAACGCAAAGCAAGTCGTCTTTGCAGACGAGCCTCGAGTTGGCCGATTGGGACGTCAAAGCGCTTTCCAATATGGGCAAGGTGGAATTCGAAAACACGCGCAACCTAGGTTCCGGCAAATCATATGCGCATTTCAAAGTTCCAACCGGCGGCTTGATGTTCTCCTCGCTCGACTTGAATAAATCATACGAGGAAACCGACGTGATGGTTTCGTTGGCCAAGTTAAAAAATCACGTGACCGCCGGCGTGACGTTGTCGATGAAGAATTGTTTTGGCCTTACACCCAACACTCTTTATGGAGGCCAGGCCGGAACGGAAGACGCAACCGAT
>JAICXV010000567.1 GCA_025934545.1 Verrucomicrobiia bacterium | reverse complement strand
TCAACAGGACGACGGTGTCCTCATATATATATGTGGTGAGGCTGATGTCGCCTTGTGTTTCAGTGAATTTCTTCGGCAACGGCCATTGAATGTCGCCAGCGATGATGCCTTTGGGAATATTCCACTTTATCGAAGTGGCTAGGCCGGAATCGCCGGGGTTGCGCCAATAGGTGTGCCATTTGGGCGGGATTCTCATTTCCAGCCCGGCCCAAACGGTGTCGCCCGGTTTGGCGGTATCGGCGGAAAGAACGATCCGCCATTCGGTCATCGCGATACCGAACGCCGGTAGCGAAAGACAGAGCAGAAGCAGCAATGATCGAAAAACCGCCTTCACGCCGGAAATAATGCACGAAATTCCGGCGTTAGAAACTATCTTTTGCAGGCGCGCTTATGCGATGACGGTGGTGGCTCGCACGCGAGTGCGACCCAAACCACTGGCTCCGCCGAACATTGCGCCGAGCCCACCGACAACCAGCGCGATCAACGTCCACGTCGCAGCCTCCGCGGTCATCTGCGCGGTAGCCCCGGCGGATTCGCGAACGTCCTGATTGTTTTGGTCGGACGATTGAGAGGTTTGTGGTGTGGTCTGCTTGTAATCGGTAGAACTTTGAGCGTTACCACCGGCGGCTTCGTTGACTTGGACCTGTGCGGTCAGCTTTTGTGTACCGCTTTGATTTTGAAATCCGCCGGCAAGAAAGTTCGTCATGCCGGAAAGAATTCCGCCGAAACTTGAGCCGACTAAAACGACCACGGCAATCGTGACGACGCCCCAGGTCACGATGCCATGGAGCATCGCATCGCCGCGACGAAGCACGCCGGCGAGCCGTCCGGCAACGCAGCCGCCGCAAAAGTACGCGATCAACGTGATGACAAGCCACCAGATGAGTGCGCTACGTCCGGTGCCTTCGGAGGAGATGCCGTTACGGAAATCAACGTTTGCGGCACCAATCGCGATGCCGAGCAATCCCAACATGAAGCTAACGAGCAACGTGACGATGCTGCCCGCAAAAATTGCGCCCCACCAAATGCGTTTGTTGTTTACTGGATAGATGATTTCGTCTGCCATAAATGCCTCCTGCACATAAAACGTAAGGCCGCGCGTCGTGCGGCACACTAGGTAGTCCGTCCGATTTAAAGGACGGAAATGTGATGTGCGGCCCTTAGCATTTTCTCTGACAAACATCGGCTCTCCTGCTAAGTGTTAACCGATGAAAGCATTCCTCCCAATATGCCTTGCGCTGGTCGTTGGTTGCGCGAGCCATCTACCTGAGAAGCCAGTGGCGACGATTGCGCTGCTTTCCGACCCGCATACGATGGTGGGTAAGAACGGGCAGGATGGCATTTATGAACAGCATTTCGAAACGGCCATCGCGCAGGTGAACAAGGCGAAGGTTGATTTTGTTTTGATTGCGGGCGATTTGTCGAATGGCGGTCAGCCCGATCAATGGCGGGAGTTTAGCAGTCGCACGAAGAAGTTTGCCGCGCCGGTCTTTTACGTGCCCGGCAATCACGATGTCGGACACAAATTCAACTCCGGCAAGCCGAACGGCACGATCACGGTCGAACGTTTGAAAATGTACGAGGACATGATGGGGCCGTCGTTCTTTGCGAAAGATCAACACGGCATTCGCGTTATCGGCGTGGACGCTTCGCTGTTTGGCAGCGGTTTTGAGCGCGAACATGAGCAATGGAAGTTTCTCGAGACGGAGTTGGCGAAAAGAAATGACCGACCTAAAATCGTGTTCATGCACTACCCGCCGTTCGTTGCCAAACCGACGGAATCGGGCGGTGGTTACTGGAATATCGAACCGGAACCGCGCGAGCGATTGCTTCGGTTATGCAAAAGCGCGGATGTCACCGCCATTCTTTCCGGGCATTTGCACAGACCGCTGATGCATCAATACGAAGGGATGTTGCTTTTAACTACGCCGCCGGTTTCTTTTGGAATTCCGCGCAATGCGAATCTCGAAGGCTGGACGTTGGTGCGTATTTGGAAAAACAGCCCGCCAACGTTTGAGTTCCGTAAGCTCGACGAAAACGTCAGAGCTTCGCGGCCATGACAATTTCAATTAGTTTGGGCGATAGTTCGGACAGCTTTGCGTCGTTGCGATTCGTGAGGATGATGACGGTAGTTTTCTTTTTGAGAAAGCGATTGATCATGGTGTTGAAACCGCACGTGCTGCCGTAGTGCCAGATGTGGTCCGGGCCGGCCACATACCAGCCGTAACCATAACCGCTCCCGTCGAAATCGGATTTGTTCGAATGGACGGACCATGCGTCCTTGAGCATTTTCGCGCTGACGAGCTTTTCGGTGTAGAGCGCTTGGTCCCACTGGAACATGTCGACGACTGAGGAGTAGATGCCGCCATCGCCGAGCACGGCGCTGGTCGGGCTTTGATCTCTTGAAATAAATTTCGAGTTTTCAACGGCATAACCGAACGCGCGGTTTTGCACGGTGGAAATACCTTCCTCGAATGCCACGGTGTTTTTCATGCCCAGTGGATAGAAGATGTTTGCCTTTTGGAACTCCGCGTAGGTTTGGCCGGATGCATTTTCGATGATCAGCGCCAGCAATGCGTAGCCGGAATTGCTATAGCGAAATTTCGTTCCAGGCGGAAAATAAGTTCCGTCGTGTTCGCTGACGGTCTTCAAAACGTCTTTGTCTTTGAGTTGAGCGGCGCGTTCGGGAACGTCATTGTCGTAATCAAAAACGCCGGACGTGTGCGTCAACAAGTGGCGAACGGTGATGTGGTCGCCATACTTGGGAAAGTTCGGAAAGAACTTTGTAAGTTTGTCGTCGAGGGAAAGTTTACCGCGCTCGGCCAAAATCATAATGCCCATCGCGGTAAATTGTTTCGTCACCGAAGCGAGGCGAAAATTCGTGTTGGTCGTGCACGGGACTTTCTTTT
>JAICXV010000383.1 GCA_025934545.1 Verrucomicrobiia bacterium | reverse complement strand
GGCGACCATTGCCACCGCCGCGATCATTTCGTTCGACGGCAACGTGCGCGTCTTTAATGTAGTTTTGGCCCAATGCTTCTTTGATGGCCGATTCGACACCAGCGAGGTCTTTGCCGGCAACCTGCACTTTGCCGACTTGCGGAATAAAGATGGAACCGCCGCTACGCACTTCGTAAACGCGGCTGAGATTCGAATCTTCGGCGACCATCACATCAAGATTGTCACCGGGAACGATCAAATTGGATTGTGCGCTCGCGCCGCCCATGGATTGTTGGAGAGCAACGATTGCCGAACGGATTTTGCCGTTTACTTCCTGTAATTGAGCTTCGGCATTTTCCAACTTCGCTTTGGCGGAGATCAATTCGCTATTCCACTTTTGCGAGTCAGCACTGTTGTTGGATTTTTGAGCGCCCTCGAGTTGGCCCTGCGCATAAGTGACCTGTCCTTTGTAATGGATGACATCAGCTTCAAGGCTTTGGCGTTCGCGGGTCAGGCGATCAAAATCGCGCGTGCCGGCGTCGTTTTCGGATTCCATTTTTGCGGCGGCCTGTTCCGCCTTGCGAAATTCGTCGCGCAATTGCTTATGCGTTTCCGCAGACTCCGTCTGGGCAAACGTGACCATCTGCAACGACAACGTCAGCAGCAGCACTAAAAGGAGGCTGTTTGGTTTACTCATTCGAATTTTCCAACTAAATAACGGCGCTTTGCTCAAGACCTTCGGATTTAACCATGGACGTGTGCCTGCTTCTGGACCTGAAGCGAGGCCGCGAACGCATGAGATTTCAAAGGGATGCATATTAGAGATGTTTTCGGGTTTTGTTGCAAGCCCTTTCAGGCTTAACCCTATCAAAAATTGTTAGAAAAACTTACGAGCGGTTAAGAGCCAAAGGTTTTCCGCGGTATCGCGCTGTAAAAGCGTCTGACGGGTATTTATGTTTAAGTATCTATATATCAAAGAGAAACGCACGTCCGGACGGTAGTCGTAGTGGAATTCGGCGCGTGCTTCCCATGTTGTTTCGCGGTCGCGGCTTGGGTTATCGAACCGGCTTTCGGTGTAAGCGCCGTAAGCAATAATCGAATGTCCGGGCGTCGGTCGCCAGATGATGCGCGTTGCAGCGCGATCTTCGACGGAACCGAAAACACCGAATTGTTCGGGTTTGAAAATGGAACGTTGCACATAAAGCCGGCCCCACATATCCGTCCCCAGCACTTGGTTGATGCCATAGCGATAAGTATCACGCACTTCTTTAACCGGCTCTGTGACAATGCGGCTGTAACTAAGAAATTGCTGAGTATATGGGCCGGGCGTCTGGACTAACCTGAGACGATAAAACCAAATATTATTTATGAGCGGCCCCCACTGGTAGCCACCTTCGGCAAACAACTGCAAATTCTCGGTTACCGGTCCTGACAAACCAGCTCCAGCCTGCTGTGTCCAGTCCGGATCATAATTGTAACGGTAGGCGTCGTAATAGATGAAGGGTTTGAAGCGCATGCTTTCGCGTTCGTTCCGCAAAGTGACAAAAGCACGGTCTACACTGTAATTGGAAAAGCCCAAGCCGTTCGTGCCGGGGCCGCCGCCATCTTGAAACCAAAAATCGCTATGGCTTGCGCCGAATGTCATACGTGTCTCAGTTGGCAATAACCGGGTGGCAGTGGCAGCGACGGTATTTTGCAACGCGAGGAAGGTGCGAATATCGATAAAATCCTCCGAGCGATGGTCGACGTTTTGGTTGGGGATCGTTGTGCCATTGGCAAAGACGTATCGACCTGCCTGGTCTTCGGCATGAATGTTGTCCGGACCATCGACACCATGAACAAACGCGTCATAGTCGCCTTCGAACGTGACGTAGCGGACATTCAAATCATCAACTGCCTGCACCGTCCAGTCGGCCCAACGCGTTTGGTAAGCCAGTTGCATATGCGTCACAGGCTGTAATTCTTCATCAGCGATAAATCCAACGTCTTCGCCAATTCCAAAACCCTCCACACCGAATTTATTTACAAATGGCAGGTAAATAATATTACCCGACACCATCAACCGCCAGGTTGGGGAAATTTGGAGGATGGCCGAGAGTCGCATTCGCAGTTCGGCAATGGCGCCCCACTCCGCGTTGTTCGGGACAAAGTTCACGTTGTCGCTCACGATCATTGCCGCGGTCACTTCGTTGACCTTCAGGAAGAATGGTCCAGCCTCGACAATGGCGTTAGTGGGACGTGTCCCACGGAATCGCCGCAAATTATCACTCAAACCGAACAATGGCCGGAGATTCAAGCCCGTGTTAATTTCCGCCGAAGTGCTCTCGCTGATTTGTTCGTATTCGCGCCCGCGAAGTTGGATGCGGCTAAAGGCATCGCGTCGGTTTGCGGTGGGATTGATAACAGTAGCGCCCGTCACGTCATAGTTAAGCAGCGAGGAGTCGGTCTCCTGCACGCCCATGACGAAACCGGGTTCCTGAGGGCGTGCAATTTTCGGGAAATCGCCGCTTTGACCACCGGGCACTTGTCCAAACGACGAAAGCGCTGCGGCGAGGAAAGCCAACAGCGCGAACACCCGCAAACCGTGCCCGCCTTTTGTAGGCTGTCTCATGAGGTTGCGACCGAGCTGGCGCGCCGACGCGGAAAACTCAGTCTAGTTGTGCTTCAGTCAACTGACTGGCGTGGTGCTATTTCTTTTTGACGAAGCTCAGCAATGCAGACTGACGTCCTTCCGGCATGGAAAAAGGCAAATAGATCAGCAGGCCCAGTATCGGCAGGCAAATCACCAACAAAATCCAGAACAAACGTTGTTTCTTCGAGAAGGGCTGGCTGTAGATGCTCGAGATCGCTGTTCCGACTACCACCAGCCAGATCGCGATCAAACAGAGCAACATTTGCTCGTTGAACTTCACCGCATCCAGACTAAACCTGTTTAAACTTTCTTTCATAAATCGGAAGGTTGCGAATGTGCGGCCTAATCGCCGCCCTTATACCGCATTAAGGTGGGAAAAACCACTAGGCGAGTCAATGCCAATCTCGACGCGACGCCCTAAACGCCCGCAATCCGCCTACTTGACCTTTTCAGGACTGCCGTTGGCAATGCGAATGAGCTGAAGCAAATCTTCGCGCGCTTCCTTCCACTCCAATTCCGACGGCAGGGTCGGAACGAGGTGGTCGAGCAATTCAAGCCGGGCTCGAATAATCGGGAGATCTTCCGGGGTTGGATGCTTGCGATCGGGCAAGCCGGTTTCATTTAAATCATCAATCAGGTCCTGCCGTTCGGATTTCGGCAACGAATCATCGTGAACGGCATCGTACCAATATTTCTCGGCTTCAGTATTCACGCCGACCAATGCAAGGGCTTCGCGCGCCAACGGGTCTTGGAAAACTTTCTTATTTCCTTTTTTGTTCTGGGCAGCCAACGCTTTGGCGTCGTTCTGGATTTCCGCTTTCGTCCGCGTCGTCTGGTGCGATTTCAAGACGATGTTCCCCTCGCCCGGAACTTCGCGAACACAGCCGATGCCGAAGGCAAAGTATTTATATTCGACATCTCCTTCGGCCAGTGTCTCTTTCGCTTTCACACAGTTTTTGAAATCGCCCGCCGGGACGGTCACTGATTCGGTGGCCGAAACAATTTCATCATCTTCATGAATTTCCTTGTTTACGTCCTCGGATTTAAATGTCTTTCCGACTTTCGGGCGGCCCGGCATGACAACACCCGCAGTTTTGGTGTCTGTGCCAAAGAGCCATGAACCAGCGTGGCCGACGACCTTGCCGTTTTTATATTCGCCGACGTCTTCGCCGAGGTAGAACACCGTGCCATCATCCGACTGGGCAAAGTAATCGATCGCGACTTCCGCGAGATTACCATTCTGGAACTCGCGGTCTTCCACGGCAAAAGCTTCGATGGTTTTTTCGCCGATGACGAATGTCTTATGGATTTCCGGTTTCGCCGTCCGCTCGATGCG
>JAICXV010000214.1 GCA_025934545.1 Verrucomicrobiia bacterium | reverse complement strand
CCGCGCGCCGTTTCATCGAGCAAAATTAATTCGTAGCTGTTCACACGCATCGTTTTTGCGAGTAATTCATTAAGTTCCTCCAACAGCACTTCCGGATCAGGATAGGAACGCATCATGTCGATCAGCCCCTGGACGCGCGCATGATATTCAAAGCGGTCACCCAAAATTTTCCGTTCCAGCGCGTCCGTGCCTTTGCCGAAAAACTGCGGGAAAAACAGTGATGCCGTCAGCGCGCTGAAGAACACAACCGCCAGCGCTGAGAAAAATGAAACGGTGTTTGGGAACGATTCTTTATAAAGCTCTTTAATGATCAGCAACATCATCAAGCCCACGACGAACATGAATGCCATACGCACCAATTGCGCCGCAAACCGGCTAAGCGTGACGTGGATATCGAGCAACTGATGTTGCAACACGCTGTAAGCGACCACCGTCAGATAGAACATAGCCGCCAGGTGTCCCAACGGATAGAACGACCAATTGGTAAACGGATATTTGTCG
Organism: Verrucomicrobiia bacterium; assembly: GCA_025934545.1. Lineage (GTDB taxonomy): Bacteria > Verrucomicrobiota > Verrucomicrobiia > Limisphaerales > Palsa-1400 > JAICXV01. Next base: position 4,865 of record JAICXV010000214.1, on the reverse strand, counting down.
ATATGCAGCAATGGCATCAGGTCGTTTGTGCCACACAACCACAACATGAAAATCGCCGCCAGCATCGCGCGCAGTCGCGTGCGTAACAGCGGCGCCGCGGTTTTCTGCTTGATATAAAGGACCGAAACCAGCGCCACCGTTTCGATGACATAAAAAATTGAGTAGACATGGAACATCGGCCCCGGAACGGCGTAGTAACCGAATTCCATGTGCCGCACGCCGACCACGAACTTGTCGAAAAACAAACTGATCGCAATGAGGGTGTGCGCGCCATAAAACCACGGCGTCCATTTGCGGACATCCACCTGTGCCACGAGCATGCACAAGTGCGAAATGCTCACCGGCATGAAAATCACGCCCAACTGCAAAACCTTCGCCCAAATGAATGCCTGGTCAGCCGGCAGCGGGACAGTTCGGTCGAGAAAAATGGCGCCCACGTTCCACAGCGCAATGCACGTGCCCCAAAGCAGGTAAACCTGTTTCAGACGCGAGCGCACGTCGCGGCCGACCACCAACATCGTCAATACGAAGTTGAAAATAGCGACGGTCAGGGCTGTGATCTGCAGGAAGTTCATGCGCCGTTACCGTTCTTGTATTGCTTCAAGACCAGGCACGCATAACGACCGCCGAAACCGGCGTTCAGATTGACCGCCACGCGCACTGGATAAGGTCGCGTTCCACCACTCACATAATCCAAATCACAGGCTGGATCTGGATCCTTCAAATTGATCGTCGGCGGAATTTCCTGGTGATAGATCGACATCGCGCAAATCGTCGTTTCAATCGCTCCCGACGCACCCATCAAGTGGCCCGTAACCGGTTTCGTCGCGCTGACCGCAAGACGGCGCGAATGTCCGTTGAAAACACGTTTGATCGCACGCGTCTCGATGGGGTCGTTCAACGGCGTCGCTGAACCGTGTGCATTGATGTAGTCGACCTCATCGGGATTGACCCGCGCCTGCCGCAACGCCTTTTCAATCGAACGCGAATAACCAATGCCTTCGGGATGCGGGTCCGTCGCATGGTACGCTTCGCAACTGCGGCCGTGTCCCGAGACCTCTGCGTAAATGCGCGCGCCACGCGACAACGCATGGGTCAGTTCTTCCAAAACAAAAAATGCCGCACCTTCGCCCAAAACAAAACCATCGCGCGCCTTGTCAAACGGCCGCATCGCCGTCCGCGGATCATGATTGTGCTCCGTCATCGCGCGGATACGGCAGAAACCAGCGTGCAACATTTCCATCGACTCCTCGGAGCCGCCGGCGACGATCACATCCACTTCATCAGAACGAATCATATGCGTCGCGTACCCAATCGCATCGTTGCCTGAGGCGCAACCGGAACAGTAGGTCATCGCATGACCGCGGATACCTAAGTGCAAACCAATCGTGCTGCTTCCTTCCCCGCAGTAACCGGCGACAACGTTATAAGGATGCAACGAACGATAATTGTCGTCGTGACTTTTAAAAGAATCGCGCGCCTTGATGATGCTCCCTGCCCCGCTGATCGTTGTTCCTTCCACGACGCCGAGCCGGTCGGGATCCAGTTCCTTCAATGCAATTTTCGCGTCTTCGGCGGCCAGCGTGGCTGCCGCTACGCCGTATTGCACGGTGCGATCGAAACGTCCGGCCTTGTTCGTTTTGAGATAATGCGTGACGTCAAAATCTTTGACTTCAGCGGCAATCTTCACCGGCAGATCACTCGCATCAAAGCGCGTCACCGGCGCAGCGGCACTATTGCCTTCGCGAACGTTTTTCCAGAATTCTTTGAGGTCCTTCCCGCACGGGGAAATAACGCCCATACCAGTGATGACAACTCGACGCGACGATAGGTCTTGGGTCATGTGGATTGGGATATTCTATGTGAGACAAAAAATGTTATATTGGGGTTGGGCCGGAGAGGCTGTCTCCTCTTTTCGGCTCGCGTGTTTTTCTGCAATTGAAATTCATTTTCCCGCCCAAAAAGCAGCGCGATCATCATCGTGCAAGTCACGATGACGGCTAACTGTGAGACAATCGGTAAAAACCCTAAACTCATCGCGGGGTTAATACTCCATTCGAGCGAAAAAATCAAACTTAATGACCAATTATTTTCGCCAACACCCCCGAGCGACTTGCCTTCGGACTCACGCAGGAATCAGTCGCCTAAAAATGATACCCCAAGCTCACGGCCAACGCGTGGCTGATAAACCGGTACGTGCCGTTGATGCCAGGTTCACCGGCAATCGTTCGGTCAGGTCCCCACGCAAATTGATACGTCGCATCCCAACTGAGGTGATTATACTTTTTGCCGATGCCCAAACTGAAGATGTGACGGTTCGAATCGGGAACAATCGGGTTAAAATGCGCGCTCGGCGTTGAGTCTTCGCTGAATATGTAACCGCCGCTGATGCGCCAGTTGTTCGCCAGATAACGGGTGGCGCCGAATTCCAGCATCCACGACGATCTCCAATCCAGTTCCAGCGACTGCGATGGCGTCACCGTCTTGACCAAGGTCAAAGATTTCAAGCGATGCCAATCAGCCCAGTCAGCATCCACTTCGAAGTTCCATTGCGGGGTCGGGCGAAATGAATAACCAGCGGTGATCGTTTGCGGAAACGCGAAGCGTGTCATTGCCGGTTCACCGCCGACATTCAACGAAAAGGGAACAACCAAATGCGTATCCGAATGACCTTGCAGATTCATGGTCGTTTCACTGCGATACGTGATGCCGAACGAGTGTTGCTCCAATGGCTGCCACAAAATGCCGGCGTTAAAACCAAAATCATTGTCACGGCCACGGAAACGGGCGTGATCGATTCCAAAGGGCGCGAAATCCAGCTCCGACTCCGCAAAATTCCACGTTGGTCCCGCTGCGACCGACAGCGTCTTAAAAGGCTTGAAAGCAATCACCGGGTTGACCGTGATGTATTCCATTTTGCCCTTCTGCGGCACGTTAAAGGCTGACGCCGGATTGTTCAAAAACGGCGCATTCCCGGGCCACTCGATGCCCAATCCGTATGGCGAATAAACACCTAACCCGAGCGACAACGGATGGTTCGGGCAGGTCGCGGTCAGGAAAAATTGCGGCACACCTTGCAGCCGTTCTGTCGTGTTGATCGACGTTCCGCCCGACTGGAAACGGTCGTTAAGATAAATCCCGTAAAGTCCGCTGCGCGAATTGACGCCGTCCAATTGCGTGATGCCGGCTGGATTGTAATAAATGGCGGAGGGATTGTCCGCCGTCGCGACAAACGCGTTGCCACGCGCGGTGGCGAACGCATCCTGATCAGGAAGCCGAATCCCCAATCCAAGGACATGGGACTGGGATACAATTAAACAACTTAATACGAAACTAGAAAGTTTCGTCACACCGGGGCGATTTATTATGGTTTTCAATTTTAATAATTGGTTGTTTGACAGGTGCATAAACGTTTGTGTCAAAGAAACGCGGGCACGACAAGAGAAATTTTCATGCCAATCTCAAACGCGGCACTTTTAAACCGTTGTTGTTGACAAATCGCCAGTTACGACATTTCTTGGTGAGGCCTACATCTTCCGTCATAAGGGAGTCCCTGATATTTTAGTTGTTAAATCACTGATTCTTTGATAAAGAATAGCAATGACTTCCGAAGAACTGCGCTTCGAAGTCAGTACTATGACACCTCCGGGTTCGACCATGAATGATTTGTTCAAAACTTGGCTAATCGCGCTTACGCGCTTTTTTTGTGCTTTAACGTGCTGCGTTGTGCTAGCGCCAACGCAGTCCATCGCCGGACCATCCGATGTTCTGACTTATCACAACGACAACGCGCGGACAGGACAAACTCTTCACGAGCAAATCCTGACACCAGACAACGTCAACTCCACCCTGTTCGGAAAATTGTGGACACTTGACACCGATGGCAAGGTCATGGCCGAACCGCTCTACGCGAGTGGCGTTACAATTCCTGGAAATGGCGTGCACAACGTTCTCTACGTCGCTACCGAACACGACACCGTTTACGCCTTCGACGCCGAGACTACTAACATCTTGTGGCAAATTTCGATTCTCGGTCCGGGCGAACACCCCGACACGAACTGGCAGTGGTGTTCATTTGCTCCGGAAATTGGAATCACTGCGACACCGGTCATTGATCGCCAGCTCGGGCCTAACGGCACCATTTTCGTCGAAGGCATGAGCACCAACGCTGCCGGTGCTGTTTTTCAACGCCTGCATGCATTGGACTTGGCCACAGGGCAAGATCGGGTCCCGCCTGTTGCAATTAGCGCCAGCTATCCCGGCACGGGCGATGGCACCGTGAATGGTACCGTTACGTTTGACCCCAACATGTATATCGAGCGCGCCTGCTTGTTACTTTTGAATGGCGTGGTTTACACGGCATGGTCAGCCCACTGCGATACCCAGCCGACCACAAGTTGGGTCATTGGCTTTGACGAAAATACCCTTGCTCGAACCAATGTTTTGAACCTCACACCCAACACAGGGCTCGGTTCTCTTTGGAATTCCGGTGCAGGACCAGCGTCCGATGCCGACGGCAACATCTATGTGGCGATGGGCAACAGCACGTTCGACGCATCACCAACACTCGACACAAACGGATTTCCAATCAACAAAGATTACGGGAATGCTTTTGTGAAAATTTCCACGACAAACAATGCTCTTCAGGTCGCCGATTATTTCCTGATGTACAATACCGCGCAAGAAAACCAACAAGACCTTGACCTTTCGTCGGGGAGCGCACTCGTCGTTCCCGACCAGATGGATGCCCAGGGCAACTTACGGCAACTTGTCGTCACGGCCGCGAAAGATCAAGCCATCTATCTTGCCGACCGTACCAACATGGGAAAATTCAATCCAAACAACAATAACGCCCTCTACCAATT
>JAICXV010000633.1 GCA_025934545.1 Verrucomicrobiia bacterium | reverse complement strand
TGGTAGTTGCCAAACGTGTGAGCCGGCCCGGTCGGTGAAATACAAATTGCACTCGGAAGGTTGGCGCGGATCGCCGTCGGCCCACAGCGCATAAAATTCCGACGAGGCGTTGAGCGGCCGGCGCGCGAAGGTGTGGTTCAGGTGACTATCGTGCGTGAGCTCTTTAACTTTCGTCCACGTCTTGCCTTCGTCCACGCTCCTCCACATGACCATTTCGCCACCCGGATTGTATGGTTGCGGCCCGGCAGTTGTCGGAGCGATGACGCGCCATGTGCCGTCGTCTTCGATGTAAAGGGAGCCGTGGTCGTAATTACTGTTCGACGTCGTCATGTCACGAATTTCCCATTTTGAACCTGTCCAGCGCGCAGTTTTCCAAACACGCGGACCGTTTTTTGGCCCGGACTCATAGCCTTTGCTCGTTAGAAACAAAATGACCGGATGGCCGGTCGCGTCGAAATTTAGATCTTTCAAATAGACCAGCCGATGTTCGCGACGCGAATCGTAGATCAGCGCCGCATTGTTCGTTTCGGTTGCGGGAGTGTTGAAGACTTTGCCATCAACGGTCGTCCAGGTTCGACCCGCGTCGCTGGTTTGCAGGAAATAAATATTGGCACGCGCGTTCAGTCCGCCGGGCGCGGGATGAAAATCAAACGCCGTGGCAACCGTGTTGGAGTGCGGCCAACTGATTTGGTAATCACCCATTTCAATATTCGCGAGGAGTTTTGGCGCGCTCCACTTCACGCCGTCTGCACTCGTGATCCAATGCAGTCCCCGCGTGCCAGCCGTGCCTTCGGAATGGCTGTTGTAATGCGTGTGCAAAAATAGAAAGCCCGTTTGCGGCAGCCACCACGGTTGCGGGTAGGAGAAGTTCGTCGTCACGATGCGTTCGAAGTCATCGATCGAATACGGTTGTTTGCTGCGGTGGATGTAAGAAGGGCGGCCCGTCCCGTGCGACGGCGAAAAAATCCAGATGTAACCGCGATCGTCGATCGAGATGGTCGGATTGTCGTGCGCGTCGTTCGTTTTTTTGTTCAGCAAAACGGTCGGACGCGGGACCCGGTGCGTCACATGGTCGAAGTAAGAAACCATGTGCAGCAATTCCTGTTTGTCGGAAGCGTTGAGAGCAGTCGTGCCACCGTAACAGAAGAATGTCTTTTTGACAGCGGGCGCATAGATGGCAATCGGTTCATGCTGCTGCGGGTAAGTCGCGAAGCCGCCGCTGTATTTATATTTGTATTCGTCGTGCGACGCCTGGTTGAAATACCAAATGCCGCGATAGCCGTCGTCCGTCAAAGCTGCCGCCTTCATGATCAGCGCAAATAGGATCAGACAGGCGAAGCGCATCCGAACGGTCAAGGTTGACTGATAAGTTTGCCTTTATCCTCCCAGGGAACTTCGACGGGAATCAGAATGTTTGTATTGTTTTTGCAACGCAACAAAGGCAGTTGCGATTCAATGTCCACCGGTATTCCCATCACATCAGGATAGGTCCAATGTTTTGTTTGAGCTTCGCCGTACATTTCGACCGCGCCGTTGCATTGTTGATTGGTCAGCCCTTTGGCGTAATCGGCGCTGGGAATGATTCTAATCTCCAATGTGTTGCGGTTTGTGTCATGGTACATCTTCTGGATCACCCAACGTTCATCGAGGTGCATCAAGCGTTGAAAAGTTTCCGGTGTTGATTTGTGTTGAATCTCGACCTTTCCCGCCGGCGGTGCTGCGAGCAAGCTGCCGCCAAGGACGAAGAAGGCGACGTTGAAATAAATTACAATTCCCGTGACGTCGACAAGGGTCGCGACAAATGGAGCGGAGGCTGTCGCCGGGTCGAGCCCGCATTTTTTCAAAACGAACGGCAGCATCGAGCCCGAAAGTGAACCCCACATAATCACCCCGATCAATGACACCAATATGGTCAGTCCAATCAACCACCAGAACTGGCCGTACATCCCAAATGCAAAATGCCAGACGCTCACCCGGATAAAACCGATGACTCCCAAAATGATGCCGAGGGTGAGCCCGGTGAAAATTTCGCGACGCATCACGCGCCACCAATCCCTCAGTTTTACCTCGCCGATCGCGATGGCGCGGATGATCAACGTCGTTGCCTGCGATCCAGAGTTGCCACCGCTGGAAATAATAAGTGGCAGGAACAACGCGAGGATAACGGCGCGCGAAATTTCATCTTCAAAAAATCCCATCGCGGTCGTCGTCAACATTTCGCTCAGGAACAAAATGATCAACCACGGCGCGCGTTTGCGAATCATGTTCCCCAGCGCGATCGTCAGATAGGGTTCGTCCAACGCTTCGGAACCGCCCAACTTCTGGATGTCTTCGGTCGTCTCGCGTTCGAGCAAGTCGAGCACGTCGTCGACGGTCAGCACCCCGACGAGCACGCCTTGCGAGTCGATGACCGGCAACATCGTCATGTCGTACTTCTTGAACGCGGCGATGGCCGTTTCCTGGTCGTCGCTCGCCTTGAGCGGATGAACCTGGCCTTCGAGCAAATCAACAACGGGCGTGGCAAGAT
>JAICXV010000647.1 GCA_025934545.1 Verrucomicrobiia bacterium | reverse complement strand
TTTGATCAATGGTGGTGGCGCCATACGAGCCGGTCCAAATCAGCTCGCTCATGGCTTCCATCAATCTTGCTCTGGCATCACTTACGCGGCCCATAACTTCTTTGTTAGTTAATTGCGAATTGTTGTACTCGCAACGATGAAAAGGTTAACCGATTTTACTATTTAGTCAACTATTATTTCAATGTTGTCTTAAATGCTTGAATTTCAACTGAATACTACTGTGAAATAGTTCGGTTGATGTTCAACCGAGCCGATGATTTGTGACGTTCGGCTCGCGAGGACGCTCGCCCCACCCACTTTGGGGTCGTGCGAACGCGCAATGCGAGGCGCCGCCTATCGTTCAGTCACGATTAGCGGGCGCGTGCTTTCCACGATGGAGAGCAGTTCTTTTTGTTCGGTGTTCGGGATGCGGAGGCGATCGAGCGAAGCTTTGAGGTCGCCCATGACGGCGTCGAATTCCGGATTCGAAATGTGCATGTCGGCGTGGGTCGCTTTGATTTCTTTTCCTTCGGAGTGCGCGGGGCCCCCGGTCGCGAGGACGAGAAATTGCACGAGATGCTTCTGGAGTATTTGCACATTTTGAGGAGTCGCGTCCCAGGTCACGGGTTTGCCGGCGTGGAAAGAGAAGCCGCCTTGCTTGACGCCTTTGCGGTCCCAATTCACGCGCGGATCCTGCAATGCGCGCGGAGTGAAATCCGCGACGATATTCGAAATGCCCCCTTCGCGTCCAAGGCGGTCATAGAGGGAGAGTTTGCCCTGGGCTTGCGCGGCCTGGTTGGTGCCGTTGACCATATTGTTGGTGTTCGATTCGGTGACCTGGGCTTTCTTCACATCCTTCTCGCCGGAACCTTCGCCGGTGCCACTGAGTTGTTCCGCCTTGGCCATGCGCTGATCGGCGCGCTGGTCGGCTTCGCGGCTGCCGGAAGTGAAAAAGTTTTCATTCTTTTTCTGTGCCGCCCTGCCGCCGCAACCGTTGACGATTGCGAGAGCCAATGTTATCGACAGGACCGTCAACGAGCGGGCGATCCACTTGGTTTGAGTTTTGCCGTCATGTGTGCGCATGGTTACGTTCATAAGTTTTCAATCATTGTCCGCTGCCAGAAGTGGAAAGGTTTTCGGTAAAATCAGGCGCACCGAAATGCAATTCGTCCGTTGCGTCCACGGTGTCGCTCTGCAAGCGCGGCAGGTAGGCGCGAACGAACGCGTTGCGCAGGATGTTTGCAATGGTCGCAAGAATATCGGTTTTGGGCGAGGTGGACACATCGGCGGTGAACGGGATGAGCGTGCCGAACTGGTCACGCGGGCGGTTTTTCAAAATGTTGGTGGTGAAGCCGATGACGGCCTGCCAGAAAAATTGGAGCGGGTTGTCTTCCTTTACATCCTGGACGAGGCTGAGAACTTTCAAATCGCGAAAGAGGGGTTTCACGTAGCCGGTCATCTGGCCTTCCTTGGAGTCGGCTTCGACCACCAGATCAAACCAGCCGCGCTTGAAATCGAAATGGCCGTACGAAAGCGCGAGGTCATTGATTTTCGTGACGTCGAGGCCCAGTAACCGCAGCGCCATGTGGAACGTGGGATGATACGAAAACGGGTCGAGCGTCATCTTGAAATCCAATTTGGCGTTGTCCATCACCGTCGCGGAAGCCTGGACCGTGGCGTTCAGGGGCGTCGTTTCATCGCGGATGTTGCTGAGGTTTTCGATGGAGCCGTTGAGTTGTGAGAGGTAAACGTCGAACGGCTTCGGCGTTTGATAGGCGCGAAAGTGGACGGAGCCGTCGTGGATTTCGGCGCTGTTGATTTTGAAGGGCGACAGATCGCGCAGCATTTGCAACCAAGCGCCGCCGGCGCCGCTTTGGGAATCCTGTTCCGTGGGCGCATCCACGAAATTCATCTCCGGCTGCTGCATATAAAGTCGCACCACGAGCCGGTGATGAAAAAGGGCATTCCATTGCACGGCGAAATCAACGCGTTTGGCGGAGAAAAACGGCACGGGCACGTTGCCGGTGGTTTTGCTGAGCTTGATGTCACGAATCGAATAAGCGCCGCGCAGGAGATGGATTTCGACCGTGCCAATCGTGCCGGAATACATCTGGTTGCGGTCCAATGTGCGGTTCACATATTTCTGCACGATCCAGGGAAGCATGAGCCGGATGATGCACAGCAAAACAATGAGTCCGAGCAGGACATAGCCGACCTTCCGCAGGCGGTGATGCTTCTTCGCGTGCGGAGGATCGCCGGGCCGTTGCTGTCCGCTCATAAGGTTCGAGGGAACTTAGCCTCGGGGACGCGAAGGCTAAATAGGGTGATTTCCGAGGGAGGTGCGGGGAAGGTGAGAGGGGGGAAGGGCGAGGTAAGAGCGCGTCGTATCCGACTGGATTGGCAAATCGAAAACCGGCCGGGCCTCGATTTTCCCGTTGTGCGTTGCTGCTGCTGGTGTTAACCAACCAACATGGAAGTTTTG
>JAICXV010000793.1 GCA_025934545.1 Verrucomicrobiia bacterium | reverse complement strand
GGAAAATTCGTTCGGATCAGGCCGGACGTCCACCATGAAGCCGAGTTCCTGCAAACACTCGACCATAATTTGCGTGTCCTCGCTCCACAACGCGCCTTCGAGTGTGACCTCGCCCTCAGCCAGTGCCGCCAGGATAAGCGCGCGGTTCGTGATGCTCTTAGAACCTGGCACGGTGATTTCCGCGCGCACGGGTTGGGCGAGGGGGACGATTTCGATGAGGTCGGGAAGGGGCATTTTATTAACCACTGATAGACACAGATGAACACGGATGAAAACCCAAGCGGCTTTCAGTCAGTTCCGGACCGCAAACGTTGATGTTGGAGGATTGCAAAGGGATTTTGTATCGGTGTCTATCTGTGTTCATCCGTGGTTTTTATTCCGGTGAAGGTGACGCGCATTTGGCGCACCAGGCGTCGCGACGCTGCTTGCCGGATTGGAAAAAATTTTCGGACGCTTTTTCGTCGCCTTTTTTCAACAGGCTCTGGAATTTTTTTAGGTCGCGAATGTACACGTCTAACGCTTTGCTCAAATTCTTGCGATTGGCCATGGCGATATCGCGCCACATTTCGGGCGAGCCGGAGGCGATGCGCGTCGTATCGCGAAAACCGGTCGCGCAGAGCAGGGGTTGCGATTTGGGATGTTTTGGGTCCAACACCAGATTCGCGAGTGTGGCGGCGGCAACGTGTGGCAAATGGCTCGAACGACTCACGAGCTCATCGTGCGATTCCGGAGACAGGCGTAGCACTCGGGCACCGACGGCTTTCCAAAATGTTTCGAGCTTTTTGACCGACGGCGGATGAGAGCGCTGCGTGGGGGTTACCACGCAAACGGCGTTGTGGAACAATTCCGCGCGCGCGGCGGCGACGCCGGTTTTTTCCGCGCCGGCCATCGGGTGGCTACCAACGAAATGCGCGCCGGACTTTGCCACGAGAGATTCCAGTTCTTTCACCACGGTTGCCTTCACGCTGCCCACGTCCGTGATGATGGCGCCAGGTTTGATGGCAGGGCGCATTTCTTTGAGCAACGGAAGCATTTGCGCGAGCGGCGTGCAAAGCACGATTAAATCCGCATCGGCCACGGCTTCCTGCAAATCCTGCGTGCAGAGGTCCACGGCTTGCGCCTTTTTGCATTCGGCAATGCTGGCGGCGCGGCGCACGTAGCCGACGACTTCATTGGCCAGGCCGCGCTTCTTGATGGCGAGCCCCAGCGAGCCGCCCAGCAGCCCGACGCCAACAATCGTTATTTTCCGAAAATGCACGCGCGCAGAATAGAGGATGGAGGATGGAGGATGGAAGATAGAAATGCCGGTTGCTTCGAAAGTCTTTCTTAGGAGCGAACGCCCGTAAGTTCCAGCGCTTAGGAGAAAGAAAAGTGGAGCCTCCTCACGTCGGCTGCTACGCTTCAGGACTCAGCCTTTGACTTGAACCGGCCGACCGGTGCGCGCGGCTTCAAGGCAGGCGTTGGCGACGATTTGAGTTTTGAGCGCCGATTCCGGCCATTCGTCGTTCAATTTTCCGGAGAGGACTTGTGC
>JAICXV010000701.1 GCA_025934545.1 Verrucomicrobiia bacterium | reverse complement strand
TACCACCCGAACGCCTCTCCGTACATTGCCGGCACCGAGAATAAAGTCAGCGATTTGAGGAACTCGATTTTTTGTTGCCGACTCACGTTGGGATGAAACTGAACGGTTTGTTCCAAACGCGCCTCGCGCAGCTTGCGTTTTTGTTCGTCCACGACGACTTGATCACCCGGTCCACAACTGCCGCCCACCTTTAGTTTCAAATTTGGAACGCTGCGGCGGCGATGCAATTCAATGTAAGCATCGATCAACGTCGGCAAACCTTTCTCGCGGCACATCCGCGCGAAAAAACCGAGCGTCGTCGGTTGCGACGGGTAATCCTGATCCGTGTAGCCGTCGAGATTGATGCCATTATAAATCACCCGAATTTTTTCCGCACGAATGGCCAGCCGCTCGCGCATGAAATCGGCGAAGTAACGACTCGGCGCAATGAATAAGTCGACATCTCCCGCGCGCTCAGCCGTTGTTTGCCAGGCGCGTTCCCGAACGCCGTCCGGCAACGCATTCAGAAAAACATCTTCGCCTTGCAACGAACAAATGATCGGCACTTTCAGCTCGGCTTTGAGCTTACGCGCCATCCCGACGAGCAGGGCGTTCGACAACGAAATCACGTCCGGCCGTTGGCCCCTTAACCAATCGATCAGCTCAGAAAGTTCCCGCGCCTGATTGCCGGCTTCACCTTTGAGCATCGAAATCGTGAGTTCGCCGACATCGCCCCGTTGCGTCGAGGCCGCGGAACCGGCGGCCAGATCAAGCATGCGCCGCGAAGCAAACAACTTGCGAAACCAATTAGGCGCGAACCGAAACAACGCCAACTTCTGTTCGAGATAAACGTTGATCCCGCTATAAAAGATGGGTGCGCCGCCAGTTTCGTCGTTCTCGTCCAGAGTCAACGGAAGATAAAGCGGCAACATCGTCACTTCATGGCCCAACCGCCGCAACGCCGCAACGAGCGCATTGTCCCGAAAACAGGCGCCGCAATACATTTTGCCGGCGCCAGGTGTCAATTGGACAATGTGCACGCGCCTAAGATAGCAGCAAATACGGCAGCGCGAGCAACCGAAATGCAGTTATCGCGACGGTCGACGCGATTCCGAGTCCATGCCCGACCTCGTTCTCGCAACGGCTGCAATTAGCGTTTCGAACGCTTTTTCGTCGGCAGTTTGCTGCGTTTGGTTTTCGCCATTTTGCGCAATTCAGCGACGCTCATCGATTGAGCCATTCCGCGTGATGCCCCTTTGAGCGCTTGCTTGCTGCGTTTACCACGTTTGGCGGCGAGAGCGGCTCCGGCCGCCATTTGTTGTTTTTTTGATTTAGCTGGCATGGGAAAATTTTCGGTTTTCTCTCCGTCGCGCGCAACCTTGCTCCGACAACCGAGAAAGCCTGAGACACACTGCTGGAATTTCGCATGGGACACGTCGCGCCGAATTGGCCGAATCGTAACAGTGGCAAATCCGCTGCGAATTGTATAATCTCTGCCCGCGCGCGATGGCGCAGAGTCATGGGACCGTACGACGAAATTCCAAGCCGACGCAAAATCACCGTAGTCGCCTGTTGCGCGACACTCTTCGCGCTCGCACTCGTCATCGTCGCTGCGCTCGCGTTTCGCGCCGTTAACATCGAATCAGCCGCCGCCCGCGATGTTTCGGTTGAAGAGGGTAGACTGGTCACGTTGATCCAACCCGCGCTCCTGTCGAACGACCTCGCTGCGGTTTCAGGTGTTCTGACCAATCTCGCGTCCAAACCGCAAATTCAAACCGCCTGCGTTTACAATCGCGACGGAGCCGTGGTCGCAAAATACACGCGCGACAATTCGATCGAGTTCTTTCCGTTACCCGAAGTGGACACGGTCCGTTTTGAAAACGGCTCGTTGATCATGTTTCATTCGATCCCAGGAACGAATGAGGTGGCTGGCAATTTATATCTGCGTGCCGATGTCGATTCGATTCTCATTGGGTTGCCCCATCGCAAAGAAATTGTTTACGCCACCGCCGCGGGACTTTTCCTGTTGTCAGTTTGTTTCGCCGTTTGGTTGCGGCAATTACTCTCGCGCTCCAAAACCGATTTACCCGATCTCATTCCGCTCGTGCCCGAAGGAACGGATCCGTCCATCGAACCTGCCGAATACGTCCCCGACGAATTGCGGCTGCTGAACAGAAAAG
>JAICXV010000300.1 GCA_025934545.1 Verrucomicrobiia bacterium | reverse complement strand
CGGCGATGGTTCCGCTCTGGATGTATCCCGTCGCGCTAGCCTGCGGCAACACGTTTGTGTTGAAGCCGAGCGAAAAAGTTCCGCTCACGGCTATTAAGGTTGTGCAGCTGCTCGAAAAGGCCGGTTTGCCAAAGGGTGTCATCAACATTGTCCACGGCGGTCGCGAAGTCGTCGACGCATTGTTGACCCATCCGAAAGTGAAAGCTGTTTCATTCGTCGGCTCGACGCCGATTGCTCGTCACGTTTTTGAACTGGGCACCAAGCACGGCAAACGCATCCAATCCAATGGCGGCGCGAAGAACTATGTTTTCTTGATGCCTGATGCCGACGTGGAAAATTCCTCACGCGGCCTGATCGAAGCGGCGTTCGGTTGCGCCGGTGAACGGTGTATGGCTGGGTCCACAGCCGTGGTCGTTGGTGATGCGAGCAAGACTGTCTTACCTGCGTTGCTCGAAGCCACGCGTGCGATCAAAGTCGGACCAACCGACCGCGAAGCTCAGCCCAACATGGGACCCGTCATTTCCAAACAGCACAAAGAACGCGTTGAACAACTCGTCGAAGCCGGCCTCAAGGAAGGCGCCAAAGTTGCCGTCGACGGCCGTGGTGTGAAACACAAAGACGAGCCGAATGGCTTTTTCGTTGGTGCCACCATTCTCGACAACGTTCAGGCCGGTTCGACTGTCGCCAAAGAAGAAATCTTCGGCCCAGTCCTGAACGTCATGCGTTTTGACGATCTCGGCGCTGCCATCGACATGGCGAACAAATCTCCGTACGGAAACGGCGCATCAATATTTACGCGCAACGGCAAAGCCGCCCGCGAATTCAAGCACCGCATCAAAGCCGGCATGGTCGGCATTAACATTGGTGTTCCAGCCTCTGTTCCGTGGTTCCCATTCAACGGTTGGGACGAATCCTTCTTCGGCGATCTGCACATGCAGGGTAAAGAAGGAATACAATTCTTTACACAGCAAAAGGTTACGACAACGCGCTGGTTCAATTTCGGCGAAGGAGACATTTGGCATCGGGAGAAGTAGGTTGACCAACTGGAACTGATGCAATAGCATCTGATGCATGAGAACCACATTAGATATTGAAGATGACGTTCTCCAAGCCGCAAAAGAGCTGGCGGAACGAGAAGGTAGCACAGCCGGCAAAGTGCTGTCTTCATTGGCGCGCAAAGGTCTGCTAACGCCGGATGATAACCGGCCCGCGCAAAAATTTACATTTCGTAACGGCGTGCCGGTATTTCCATCGAGTGGTGAAATCGTAACTTTGGAAAAAGTCCGCAAAATCATGGATGAAGAGGGCATCTAGGTGCGATCTCTCTTAGACATCAACGTGTTGATCGCGCTTCTCGATCCGGATCATTCTTTCCATACTCGTGCTCACCAGTGGTGGACTGCGAATGGAAGTGCTGGATGGGCTAGCTGTCCCCTAACAGAAAATGGCGTCGTCCGGATAATGTCGAACCCGTCCTATAGGATCAACCAGCGACTGACCCCAGCGGATCTCGTGGCAGGGCTGAAGGGGTTCGTTTCAAAAACAGATCATGAATTTTGGCCGGATGAAGTTTCTCTACGTGATGATACCGTTTTCAGTGTTAAGTCTATTCTCGGGCCGGGAAAATTGACGGATTTTTACCTGCTCGCTTTGGCTGTTCGACATGATGCCGTGTTAGCTACGTTCGACACCGGTATTCCTCTCTCTGCGGTTAAGTCAGCGCAGTTTTCCAATTTGTGCGTCATCTGAACTAATAAAGAACACTTATGTCTCTACTCATCAAGAACGGCGAGATCGTCACGGCTAGTGAACGCTATGTCGCGGATATCTTTTGCGAAAATGAAACAATCACGCGTATCGATAAAAACATTTCAGCACCTGCCGGCGCGGATGTAATCGATGCGACGGGTAAGTTTGTTTTCCCGGGATTCATCGATCCGCACGTCCATATTTATCTCCCCTTCATGGGCACGTTCGCGAAGGACACGCATGAGACGGCGAGCAAGGCAGCGCTCGTCGGCGGCACGACGTGCTTCATTGAGATGATTTGCCCGAGCCGCACGGAAAAGCCGATGGAGGCGTTTGATTTATGGCTGGGGAAAGCCAACGCGAATAGTGCGTGCGATTTTACGTTTCACATGGGCGTGACGCGGTTCGATGCCGAGGCGGAAAAAGATTTTCGCGACATCGTCAAACGCGGCTGCAGCAGCTTCAAAGTGTTCCTCGCGTACAAAGGCGCATTCGGTGTCACGGACGACGAACTTTATAACACGCTAAAACTGGCAAAGGAACTTGGCGTCATCGTTACTGCTCATTGTGAAAACGCGGAATTGGTCGCCGAACTGCAGAAAAAACTTTTAGCGGAAGGGAAGACGGGGCCGGAATATCATTACTGGAGCCGGCCGCCGGTGGTCGAAGCTGAAGGCGTTCATCATCTGATGACCTTTGCCGAAATGACCGGCGCGCACGTTTACATTGTCCACACCAGTTGCGGCGAAGCGTTGCAGGAAGCCATGCACGGCTCTGCGCGCGGCGTGAAGGTTTGGGTCGAAACGCTGATTCAATATTTGCTCTGCGACAAGACCGACGCGGAAAAGCCGAATTTCGAAGGTGCAAAGTTTGTGATGTCGCCACCATTGCGCGAAAAGCACAACCAGGAAGTTTTCTGGAATGCGCTCGCAAAAGGTTTCGCATCGACCCTGGCCACCGACCATGCCCCGTTCGATACCACGCAAAAGAAAATGGGCAAAGACGATTTCACAAAAATTCCCAACGGCATTCCGTCACTCGAAGACCGCGTGAATCTTTATTTCACCCACGGCGTAAAAGCCGGGCGCATCGACTTGCATCAGTTCGTCGCGACGGCGAGCACCAACACGGCGAAAATTTTCGGCCTGTTCCCCCGCAAGGGCACGATTCAAATCGGCGCCGACGCGGACCTCGTTGTTTACGATCCGAATTACAAAGGCAAGATCTCTGCGAAGACCCACACGATGAACCTGGATTACAACGCTTTCGAGGGCATGGAAATCGAAGGCCGCCCGACCGCGGTCACCGTCCGTGGTCAAATTGCCGCTCGCGATGGCAAGTTCGTCGGCAAAGTCGGTCGCGGCAAATTCCTCCAGCGCGAGCCTAATCATTTTTAAAAATTGGATGTGACGTGCGGGACGCTTTAAGTATATTTGTCATATGAGCGTCGCCGAAATCCAGCGGATGCCCTTGGCGGAAAAACTTCAGATAATGGAACTGCTATGGGAAGATCTACGCTCACATATTGAAGACTCGCCAGTTCCGGAATGGCACAAAGAATTGCTCGATGAACGTCGTCAGGGTGTTGAATCGGGCAAAGAAGAAATTCTCGATTGGGATAAAATAAAAGACACGATCGGTCGCCGCCGCCCGGCATGAGAATACGCATTCTCGCTTCGGCACGCCGGGATTTGGATGACGGCTATTGGTTTTACGAGGAAAAGGAAGCAGGTCTTGGCGACTATTTTTCTTCGTCAGTGAAGGCAGATATTGAGGGGCTCCGTCTCACTGCCGGCGTACATCGGGTCCACTACAAAGATTATCATCGATTGCTTTGTCGCGTTTTTCCATTCGCGGTTTACTACCTTAAAGCCGGGAACGAGATAGTCATCTATGCGGTCGTCGATTGCCGTCGGAGTCCCGCGTGGATACGACGCCGCTTGCGCGAGGGCTGACGGTATGGAAATCGTGCGGGAACTAAGGTAGGTTGTTCTGACTCGTACGAGTGGGTGTGAACAGACGCGCGGCATTTACGTTGATTGAACTTCTGGTCGTCATTGCGATCATTGCCATTCTCGCGTCGTTGTTGCTGCCGACCCTCGCCATGTCAAAGGAACAGGCCAAACGCGCATCGTGCAAAAACAGCATGCGCCAGTTTCTTCTGGCGGTGCACATGTATGGGCTCGACAACCAACAACGGCTACCGCCGGGCGCGTCCGATGTCAGCGCCGAGGACGATCATCTGCCGGTGCTGTGTTCAGTGACGAGCAACGCGCTGGTGCGTTACAGCGGTGATCGCACGATACATTGCCCGAGCTTTCAGGAATGGTTTATTCAGGAGCAACACAGGCGTCCATTTACCGAGACGGCTTACGGTTATATTATCGGATACAATTATCACGGCGGCCACATCAACACGCCTTGGCCGGCTATCTCGAGCTTCACAAATCACTGGGTTTCGCCGATGAAACTGACCGATTCTCCAACGAACGTAACTGTTTCGGATATGAACGATTGGTCGCCGGGTTATAAACAAACGTTCGCTCCGCATGCGAAAAATGGGGTCGCGATTATTACCGACGGCTATGCGAATAATCCAAGTGCCGCGGGCGTGACATCAAAAGATGCCGGTGCGCTCGGCGGAAATATCGGCTTGCTCGACGGTTCAGTTTCGTGGAAGCGCGTCGATGACATGCGCATCTATCGCGGTTCGCAGATGTGGGACAATGACGGTTGTTGGGCGATGTGGTAGAGCAAAACTCGAAATCCGAAATCCGAAATCCGAAATCCGAAATAAATTCAAATACAAAAACTTGAGACTCGTCACCTCGTCTCCT
>JAICXV010000565.1 GCA_025934545.1 Verrucomicrobiia bacterium | reverse complement strand
GAGGTGATGATTTCGTAAAATGATTTACCTTCGCTTTCGCCCTGCACGATCGTTTCTTTGGTGCGAAGGTTGTTGCCCATGATTTCGAGGAGGGCATGACGTCCACCGCCAATACGCGGAGCGAGCCGTTGGCCGACGACCCAGCGCAAGGTGTCGGCAAGACGAAAGCGGACTTGTTCCTGTTCGTCGGGTTCGAACATACCAAGAATACGATTGATGGTCTGGCCGGCGTCGATCGTGTGCAAGGTGCTCATGACGAGGTGGCCCGTTTCGGCGGCGCTCAAGGCGATTTCGACGGTCTGGCGATCGCGCATTTCACCGACGAATATAATTTTGGGGGCCTGGCGCAAAGCAGCGCGCAAGCCCGTGGGAAAATCACTAAAGTCATTGCCCATTTCGCGCTGGTTGAGTGTGGCCTTCTTTTGTGGATGCACAAATTCGACCGGGTCTTCCAACGTGACGATGTGGACGGAACGGTTTTCGTTGATGTGATTGAGCAGGGCAGCGGTGGTGGTGGATTTACCGGAGCCAGTCGCGCCAGTGACGAGGACCATGCCCATTTTTTCCTTGGCCATTTCCAGGAAAATAGGAGGCAGTTTCAACGCGTCGAGAGTCGGGACTTCGGTGTTCAGCTTACGCATGACGACCGAGTGGTTGCCACGTTGCGAGAAAATATTAACACGGAAACGAGCGATGTCGCCAAGGCTGTAACCGCAATCGCACGAACCGGTGCGGAGCAAATCTTCGGTGAGCCGCGGGTTGCCGTTGACGAGATTGAGCGCAATCGATTCAACCTGATAGGGCGTGAGCGCGTCGATAGGCGGATTGGTGTAAACGGGATTCAATTCGCCGCTTTGTTCAACCTGGAGCGGTTTGTCGACGGTGAAATTGAAGTCAGAGACGTCTTTCTTGCCGCTCAAAACTGCGCCACTGGCTTCCTTGGCGGAATCCAGCATCGTTGAGAGAACGTAATCTAGTTCGGGTCGTCGCATAGTGTCTCTTTAGGTTTATTCTTCCTCATCGGGAGGGTTGGCCAGAAATGGACGGAATTTTTTCTTGTCCATGCACTTGTCGTAGGCGTCCTCGGCTGAAATGTGTTTCTGCTTGAGATGCTCCATGATCGCGTCGTCGAGCGGCGTGTTGCCGTATTTTTTACCGACTTGAATCATACCCGGAATCTGGTGCGTCTTGCCTTCGCGCACGAGGTTGGCGACGGCAGTGTTGAAAACGAGAACTTCGAGAGCAGCGACGCGTCCTTTTTTGTCGATGCGTTTGAAAAGGTTTTGGGCCACGACGCCCTTGAGAGCTTCAGAAAGTGTGGCGCGAATTTTGTTCTGCTGATCAGCAGGGAAGACGTCGATGATACGATCGACTGTTTTCGCGGCGCTGGGCGTATGTAAAGTGCCGAAAACCAAGTGACCGGTGCTGGCAGCAACGAGCGCGAGTTCGATGGTTTCAAGGTCGCGCAACTCACCGACGAGAATGATGTCGGGGTCTTCACGGAGCGCGCCGCGCAAGGCATTGGCGAAACCTTTGGTGTGAACGCCGACTTCGCGGTGGTTGACCAGACAGCTTTTGGTTTCGTGCACGAATTCGATCGGGTCTTCGATCGTGAGAATGTGGTCTTTGCGGTTTTTGTTGCAGTAATCGACCATCGCCGCGAGCGTGGTGGATTTACCTGAACCGGTCGGGCCGGTGACAACGACCAGGCCGCGGTGCAACATGCAGAATTTTTTGAGAACGGACGGCAGGGGCGCGCCAATTTTTTCAAAATCTTCAAACGACCAGACTTTGCTGGGAATTTGGCGGAATACCGCGCCGATGCCGTATTTCTGTTCGAAAAAGTTTACACGGAAACGCGACAGGCCTTCGATTTCGTAACCGAAGTCGACGTCGTGGGTTTCTTCAAAAGTTTTGATCTTATAATCCGGCGCAATTTCGTAGAGCATGGCCTTCAGGTCGTCGTTCTGAAGAGCGGGGTAATCCACGCGTTGCAGTTCACCATTGATG
Source organism: Verrucomicrobiia bacterium (assembly GCA_025934545.1). Classification (GTDB taxonomy): domain Bacteria; phylum Verrucomicrobiota; class Verrucomicrobiia; order Limisphaerales; family Palsa-1400; genus JAICXV01. The sequence continues at coordinate 911 of JAICXV010000565.1, read as the reverse complement.
CGGAGCATCGGCTGGTTGTTGGAAGAGAGATGCAAGTCCGAAGCTTTTTGCTCGAACATCAAATGAAAGAATGCATCGATTTTTGCCATATAGTCTCGCATGTGAGATAGCAGGTTCTCTGCCGAGGAACGGGGAGGGCCGGAAATAACTACGGTTGTGCCGTTTACGTGGCACGGAAAACGCGAAAATCAGGCCAGTTCGGCGTGACGGAAGCAGCTGATGATGTGGTCGTTAACCATGCCGGTGGCCTGCATGTGGGCGTAGCAAATGGTAGAGCCAACGAACTTGAAGCCGCGCGTCTGCAAATCTTTGCTCATGGCATCGGATTCTTTGGTGCGGGCGGGAATTTGTTTGGTGGTTTTCCAATGGTTGACCTTCGGCGCGCCGTCGGTGAACTGCCATATATATTTGTCGAAACTGCCGAACTGTTCCTGTGTGTTGAGAAACGCTTTGGCGTTTTGGACGGCAGCGGCAATTTTCAGCCGATTGCGAATGATGCCGGCGTTGCTGAGCAGTTTGGCGATTTTGGTTTCGTTATAGCGCGCGACCTTTTCTGGATCGAAACGGTCGAAAGCTTTGCGAAAGTTTTCGCGCTTTTTCAAAACGCAATACCAACTCAGTCCGGCTTGCATGCCTTCGAGCACGAGGAATTCGAAGAGCTTGCGATCATCATGGAGCGGCACGCCCCACTCCTTGTCGTGGTAGGCGATATACAAATCGTCGGTGGGCCAGGTGCAACGTGTCGGGTTCATGCTTTGCGCACGGCGGCGATGAAGTCGCGGATCTTTTTGTGGTCCTTTTTTCCGGGCGCAGATTCGACGCCACTCGAGACATCGACGCCGAAGGGTTGAACCTGTTTGACGGCGGCGCCGACGTTTTCGGGAGTTAAACCGCCCGACAGAAAAATTGGT
>JAICXV010000589.1 GCA_025934545.1 Verrucomicrobiia bacterium | reverse complement strand
CTCGGGCCGAACGATCGCCCCGGGATTGCGCTCATTGGGTGCGGCAATCGCGGACGCATCATTGGCAAGGACGCCTCACGCCACGGCGACATGCTCATGATTTGCGATCTCGACGATAGCCATATCGCGCTCGCCCAAAAAAATCTTCCGAACGCAAAAGCATCCAAAGATTTCCGCAAGATTCTCGAACGCGACGACATTCACGTCATCGTCAACGCCACACCCGACCATTGGCATACGCTCATCAACATTGCTGCCGTAAATGCCGGCAAAGATGTTTACAGTGAAAAGCCTTTGACGCTGACGATCGATGAAGGCCGCCACGTTGTAAAAGCCGTCAATGGCAACAAACGAATTCTGCAGACCGGCAGCCAGCAACGCAGCGATAAAAGATTCCGTCTCGCCTGCGAACTCGTTCGCAACGGCCGCATTGGAAAACTTCAACAGATTATCACCGGCGTGCCCACCGGTCCGCGCGAAGGCCCGTTTGCCGCTGCGCCGGTTCCCGAAGGTCTGGATTGGGATTTCTGGCAGGGCCAAACACAACCCGTTCCTTACGTTCCGCAGCGCTGCCATCATTCTTTCCGTTACTTCCTCGATTATTCCGGCGGCATGATGACTGACTGGGGCGCGCACCATAACGACATCGCGCAATGGGCCAACGATTCGGAAAGAAGCGGCCCAATCGAGATTGATGGCAAATCGCTCATCGACTTGATTCCCGGCGGCTACACAACTCCCTCGCAGTTTCGCGTCGAATACATTTACGCCAACGGCGTAAAACTCACCTGCAAAAGCAACGCGCCCGACAACACGCCAAACGGTGTGCGCTTCGAGGGAACAGACGGCTGGATTTTCGTGTCGCGCAAAGAAATCAAGGCAAGCAATCCTGATTTCCTCACTCAACCGCTCCCATCCGGCGCCGTCCGTCTTTATCAGAGTTCGAACCACATGCAGAATTTCTTCGACTGCATCCGTTCGCGAAAACAGCCCATCTGCGAGCCGGAGATTGGCCATCGCTCCGTCACCGTCTGCCATCTCGGCGTGCTGTCGATGCGCCTGGGTAGAAAATTAAAATGGGATCCGAAGCGCGAAAAATTCGTCGCCGATAAGGAAGCCAACAAATGGCTCGCGCGCGATATGCGCAAACCATACGACTACAGCATTACTTGAACGACGGCAGTCGTCGACGCAACCAAGCTTACTTCAATGAGCAAACCGAAGAAGGTAACAAGAGACTCGTTACGTTGGCTGGTAAACCTGTGCGTATTCTTTTGTTGCGCCAATACCTTTGCGCTGACGCTGTCCTGGACAAACAACTTCCTCACGATTTCCGGCGACAACATCCCCGGCAAATCGATTCGTATTCTCTACATCGAGGCCTTCTGCCGCTCCGGCTCGACTGATAGGGACTGGAGCGAAACCGTTATCGCGCACAAAACAAAACTCCTCTCCGCCAGCGCCGATGGAAAGCACCTCGAATTCCTCACCACCGCGGAAAATATCGAAGCGAAACACTCAGTCCGCGCAACAGACGATGAAGTCGAATTTCTCTGGTCGATCAAGAACACCGGCAAATCGCGGATTGATTTGGATTGGTTCCAACCAACGTGCATTGAAGTCGACCGTTTCACCGGCCGCGGGCAGAGCAATTATTGGAGTCGCTGTTTTATTTTTACCACCAACGGCCTGACCCTGCTCGACAAAACTCATCGAACGGAAAACGCCCGTTATCACGGCGGCCAAGTTTACGTTCCGCCGGGCATCGATCTGACCAGCGTCAACCCGCGCCCCATCAGCAAAGATCAACCCACCAATAATCTTATCGGTTGTCTCTCTGCCGATAATCGATCACTACTCGGGACCGCCTGGGATAAAACTCACGAACTCTTCCAAGGCGTTCGGATTTGCGTTCATGGAGATCCTCACGTCGGCGGCCTTGCACCGGGTGAAACAAAGACGGTGCGGGGAAAGATTTATATTCTGCCGAACGACCCAAACGAATTGCTTCGCCGCTACAATCGCGATTTCAACTCGTCTTCACCGGCAGCGAAACCGTGAACGTCGTCAGCGGTTCCGGTCGCGAACGCAGTCCGATAGTTCCGCCATGCGCATGCGCGATCCACTGCGCGATACTCAACCCAAGTCCGCAACCTTCGACCGAACTGCTGTGGCTTTCGTCACCGCGGAAAAATCGCTCGAACACCCGCTGTTGCAACTCCGGCGCAATTCCCGGACCGCTGTTGGCAATTTGAAACTGAGCCCGACCATCGAGCTTGCGCAACTCCATGTTTACCATGCCCTCCCCGACATTGTACTTCACCGCATTATCGGCCAGATTCAAAAGCAATTGCCGCAACCGATGACGGTCTCCAATCGTCGTGACCGGATCCACCGTGCCGAGACACACCTGCACGTCGCGCGCCTGCGCGAGAATCTTCGCATCCTCAAAACAATCACGCACCAACTCATCCAAACGAACCTCCTCGCGATTGAGCGTGACCTGTCCGGCGTCCGCTTTCGTCAAAAGTGTCAGCCCATCCACGATTTTCGTCAGTCGCAGCACTTCGTCGAGTTGACTCATCACGCGTTCGCGTTGCTCTTCGTTTTGCCCCTTATGAAGCAGCGCAGTTTCCAACTCACCGCGCATCACCGTCAGCGGCGTTTTCAATTCGTGCGATGCATGCAACGTAAACTCGCGAATTTGTTGAAACGAATTTTCCAGGCGCGCCACCATCGAATTAAAAACTTCCGTCAACCGATCCAGCTCGTCTCCATTTCCGGTGCGCGTCAAACGCTGG
>JAICXV010000493.1 GCA_025934545.1 Verrucomicrobiia bacterium | reverse complement strand
TGAGGAATTCAAGCAACTCGTCAAAGACATCACGCTGCAAATCGCGGCGGGTCATCCCTACACGGTTTCCCGCGAAGAAGTCCCGGCGGACGTCGTCGCGAAGGAACGCGAAATCGCTGCGCAATCGGACCGCCTCAAAGGCAAGCCCGCGCAAGCGATTGAAAAAATCGTGGTCGGCATGCTGGACAAGTTCTACCAGACCTACTGCCTGCTTGAGCAAGGTTTCGTGAAAAAGAATTCCGAAATCAGCGTGAAAGAACACCTCGCGCAGGTTGGCAAACAGCTCGGCGACGAAATCAAAATCCGCCGCTTCGTCCGCTTCCAGGTGGGCGAAAGCGTGGCGTAAGATTACGATTCATTTACAAAAAAGGCGTCCGCAAGGACGCCTTTTTTGTTATCGAAATCAGTATATTAACAGCCCTGCCCGCGTTTTCGGCACGGTTCTGTACTGAATCCGATTGAACAGTCGGAGTAATCCTCGATGATATTCCAGAACGTCCGAGCAACATAATCTACGATCTCATCATGGCGAGCGGTTGGAATTATGAAACGGGCCGTGATCTTTGACTCGCCGGTGTGCTGCAAAATCTCAATGCTTTTCTTCGCGTTTGTGAGCGACTGCGCTGCCTCCCGCATCTGCCTGCGGTGTTTCTCGACCGCTGGAACGGTGAGTGCGACTGTGATGGAAACAATCATATGGCTGCGAACGGCAAAGTTCAAAGACAGACGCTGACCGCGTACGCGATTTAAGCCAACAATTTCTTAGCTTCAGTAAGTAGAATGGGAACGTGTCGTTGAATCGTGTTCCAGACAATCACATCATCCACGGAATCGTACCCATGAATGATACGATGGCGAAAGGCGATGATTGCATCCAGAGAGGAGATTTGCGTGGACACATTCGGATTCAACCGGCGCAATCTGCCCAGCGCTTCGCCAATCACCTCAAATTCCCGTTCGGTTGCGGAGCGCAGCAGGCGGCTTTTTTCGTAATCGGGAAATGTTTTGTCCTGGGTGAACTCTTGAATTGCTTCGCAGGAAGTCAAAACATCCAGCAGCAGCTTTTTGGTTTCAAGCTCCATAGACCGGTTCGCGGGTCTGCTCGATGACTTGACGAAAATAAGGATTTCGGACGGAACGTTCTGTGACAAGATCGACGTTGCGCCGGAAGAGTTTTTCCAGCGCTTGCGCCAAGCTAAAATAGCAGCGCGCGTATTCGTCTGGTTCCTGCGTGGAAAAAGAAACGACGAAATCCAAATCGCTTGAAGACTCCTGGAAGGTTTGCTTTGCCGCCGAACCGAACAAATCGAGACGGCGCACTTTGAATTGCTGGCAGAGCTCCCTCACTTCGTTGCTTTTTTGCGACACAATGGAGATCATAGCGCTTCAAAATAAGCCAGACGTTTATTGGCGACAACTTATTTTGTCTCCAACTGCTTCCTTAACTCGGTCTTCAAAATCTTGCCGGTGGCATTGCGGGGCAGAGCGGGGGAGATGATGACCTGCTTCGGCACTTTGTAATCGGCCATTTTGCTGCGGATGAATTTCAGGAGTTCGTTTTCGTCGATACGCGTGTTCTCGTTGGGCACGACGAAGGCGACGGCTTGTTCGCCGCGGCGTTCGCTGGGTTTGCCGACGACGGCGGTTTCTTTGACGTTCGGAAATTGGTAAATCACTTCTTCGATTTCGCGCGGGTAGACGTTGTTGCCGTTGACCAGCAGCATGTCTTTCTTGCGATCGGTGATGTAGTAATAGCCGTCCTTGTCGCGATAGCCGAGGTCGCCGGTGAGGAGCCAGTCATCGCGGAAGGCTTTGGCGGTTTCTTCGAGTTGGTTCCAGTAACCCATCATCACGTTGCCGCCGCGCACGCAGATTTCGCCGACCTGGCCGGGTGGGAGCACCTGGCCTTCGTCATCCTGAATGCTCATTTCAACATTCGGAATTGGCATCCCGATGGAGCCGGGTTTGTGCGTGCCATCGAGCGGGTTTTTGGCGACGACGGGGCTGGCTTCACTCAAGCCGTAACCTTCGATGAGCGGGATGCGGAAGCGCATTTCGAAGCCGTGAAGGGTTTGTTCCGGCAACGGTGCGGAGCCGCTGATGCAAATGCGAATGGGCAGTTTGCCCGGGAGTTCGGCGTTGAGGAGGCTGCGGTAAAATTGCGGAAACGCGGGGAGGATGGTCGGCTTTTTCGCGTAAATTTCCTGGATGAGGTTGCGCGGCGGGTGCAGGGACCGGATGATGACGATGGAGCCGCCGACGAGCAGCGGCAACAGGATGCCGACCGTGAGCATGTAGCTGTGGAACATCGGCAGCAGCACGGCGAAGCGATCTTCCGAAACCGCGTGGAGACACAGGCGGCAACTGTTGACGTTGTGCAAAAGATTTCCGTGCGAGAGCATCGCGCCCTTGGGCCGGCCGGTCGTGCCGGAGGTGTAAATCAAAACGGCGAGGTCTTCTTCCTTGCGCGTGGGGTTGCGGAGGAGTTCGGTATCGAACCGCGTGCCACCGGGCGGAATGGGAAACGAAGCGAGCGCGGTTTCGATGTTCAACATTTGCAGCGAGGCTCGCTGCGCCTTCAATGCTTCGAAATTCGCGCTGAGTTCGGTGTCCGTGATGATGACATCGATGCCGGCGTCGTTCAAAATATAGGCGACTTCATCGGGCTTGAGGAAATTGTTGATGGGCACGACGACGGCGCCGGTTTGGAAAACGCCGAATAATGCGGGGATGAATTCCGGGCAATTTTTCAGCCACAACGCAACGCGAGCACCGGGCGCGATGTTGAATTGCGAGCGCAGAATGCCGGCGACGAAGAGGCTGCGACTGGAGAGTTCGGAGTAAGTGAATTTTAGGTCGCCCCAGAAGAGGGCGGTCTTCTCCGAGTTTTTCTGGACCGATTCAGAAAAGGCACCGGCTAAGTTCATTGGGGCATTTTACGACGGACTTTTCACTCCGGCAAGAATCGCGACGGCATTTCTTCAGATACTTTTTCAGCACGCAATCAGAATTGTAAATTTGTTGGACACATTTGGAAGATATCGAAGCAGTGACGTTCATCGCGGCAAAAACCCGGCAAAAAATGTTCTGCCTCTGGCAACCGATGTTAAGACATCGGCCACGAAATAGGTTGAAATGGGGAGCGTGAAGACGAACAGAAATATATCAGTGAAATGGGATGCCGCCCGCGTCGAAACGGTGCCGGTCGTGTCGACCACCGGATTGGAAATTCTGGCGGTGGATCGATTGCTCCGGTTTGTGAGGAATAATCCGAACGGCGCGCGGTATTCGGAAAAAAATGATCCGCGGCGCGGCGAGCCGGTAATGGTGC
>JAICXV010000264.1 GCA_025934545.1 Verrucomicrobiia bacterium | reverse complement strand
TTGCCCCGTAGCATTGTTTTGCCACCGACGGTTCACTGTCGACGTCCGACGCGGCTATACCAAATTCCGGCCAACAACAGGACAATTCCGCAGCCGACGGTAAACCAAATGAGAAACGGAACGGGGGCGGTGTACCACGCAGCGACGCCGGCACCAAAGGAAAGGGCGGAACACAAATAACAATAAACAGCGCTGGCCTTCGCTGTCTGCAGGCTTTTCTGCAAAATAAGGTTGAGCGCCTTCTCGTTTCGCAGCAACGGTTCGGCGCATGTGGGCGAACAAACCAGTCGGGTGCCCTCACTATCCTTGACGCATTCGGCACAAACAGCGCGTCCGCAATAAGCGCAAACACCGAGTGCTTCTGAAGAATGCTTCGCGCATTTCATTCGAGGCAACACGTTGCCCGAACATCGGGAAGAAGCAAACCAATCTCCCTAATCTTCGTCTTCGAACTTACGCCGCAGGAAATCGAACACGGCGATGGTGGCAATGCCGAATACAATGTGCGAGGCGATGCCGGAGACAACCTGTTTTGGTTCCTGTTTGTTAATTGGCGGCATCAGTTTGGTGGCCGGGAGCCAGCCGAGATAACCGGCGGCCCACGTCAATCCACCCAGGGCGGCGCCATCGAGAAACAGACGGCGGAACCGTCGCGGAATGGCGTTATACAAAAGAGCCGCGGTCGTGCCATAACCAAACGACAACGCGGTGGAAGCGATTTCTTCAGCTTTGTCCGGAATTTTTGCGCGGGTTTCTTGAGGCAGAACGCGTTCGGCTTGCTTGACCATGAATTTACCGGGGTCCTCTTTCATTGGCGGCAAAGTTTCCGGCGCGAATCTTTCGCTGGCTTTCATCATGCCCTGAATTAATGCCGTGCCCGCCAATCCTGCGGCCGTCCCGAACAACAAGTGTTTTCCCATCCCATCCTTCATAACGTTCCTTTGCTATCAAGATAATCCTTTCCGGACGGCAAACAAGCGGTTGACCGGCCTACGCGGATCAAATCAATCATCCAAAGCCCCTATTTCCTTGAAAGGCGCGGTTTGCGAAACTAATTTGCATCCTTCCGATTCGATATGACTACTGCACAAAAGACGAAAAAAAGTTCGAGTAAAGTAGATAAAATAACGCCGCAAAACGCGGTCGCTCATCTGGAGCAACACATTCTCGTCGACGGTTTTAAAATCGTCGTCGACCTTGAGCGCAGTCACGGATGCCACATGGTTGATGCCGCAACCGGGCGCGAGTTCATTGACATGTATTCGTTCTATGCGTCGATGCCCGTTGGATTTAATCATCCGCACTTCGACAAGCCAGATGTGAAAACAGATTTGCTGGCGGCCGCGAAAATCAAGGTCGCGAGCGCGGACGTTTACTCGGTGCAATATGCGACGTTCGTCGACACGTTCGCGCGAGTGGTCCCGGCCCCGCCCTTGAGCCGATACTTTTTTATCGATGGCGGCGCGTTGGCGGTTGAGAACGCGTTGAAAGCGGCCATGGATTGGAAGGTTCGCAAGAACATGGCGGCAGGTCGCGGCGAGCGCGGTACGGAAGTGATCCATTTTACCCGCGCGTTTCACGGTCGCAGCGGTTACACGATGAGTTTGACGAACACGGATCCGCGCAAGACGGATCTTTACGCAAAATTTGATTGGCCGCGCATTACAACGCCATGCATCGATTTCACGCTACCGAAAGAACAGCAGTTGCCCAACGTCATCCAAAAGGAAAAGGAGGCCGAGGCGCACATTCGCAAGGTGCTGAAAGAAAAGCCGCATGACGTGTGCTGCATCATCATCGAACCGATTCAGAGCGAAGGCGGCGATAATCATTTCCGCACTGAATGGTTTCAAAAGCTGCGTGATATTTGCGATGAGAACGAGCTCCTCTTGATTTTTGATGAAGTGCAGACCGGCATGGGCGTGAGCGGCAAGCATTGGTGCCATCAGCACTTTGGGGTCACCCCTGACATTCTTGCATTCGGAAAAAAAGCGCAGGTCTGCGGCATCATCGCCGGACCGCGTCTTGATGAGGTTAAAGAAAATGTCTTTCATGTGCCGAGCCGGATTAACTCGACCTGGGGCGGTAACTTTTGCGATTACGTGCGCTCGACCCATTTCCTGCGAATTTACGAAAAGGAAAAGTTGGACGAGAACGCGCGCAAGATGGGCGATTTCTTCGTCAGCGAATTAAATCGGTTGGCGAAAAAACATTCAATGATCCAGGCCGTGCGCGGTCGCGGGTTGCTGATTTCATTTACATTGCCGAGTGCTGAACTGCGCAATCGTTTTTGGACGGGCGCATACGAAGTCGGCTTGCTTGTCTTGCGCTGTGGCGAGCGCTCGATCCGGTTGCGCCCAACTTTGAACATCACTCAAGATGTCATCGAAAAAGCCATCGGCTTTATTGAAGAACAATGCCGCAAGATGGGCGGCTGAGCCGAACGCTTTTGAAAATAGGCGCTCGTGTAAGTCGTCGCTCGGGTTTTAATTGTTGGGATGAACGGCAAGCCGCAACATCTGGACGAACCTGTCCTGCAATATTTGCACAAAGGTTTCGCCGTCCTGCACCACGACATGACCGTCGACCAGGCGCTCGCGGCGATTCGCACCCAAAAACCTTCGGAAGCGATCGTTTACTTTTACGTTGTCGACAGCTCGGGAAAACTTGTTGGTGTTTTGCCAACGCGACGTTTGCTGGTCTCGCCGCTGGAGCAACCTCTGTCAGAAATCACCGTGCGACGCGTAGTGACAATTCCACATACGGCAACCCTTGCGGAAGCGTGCGAGTTTTTCGTCCTCTATAAATTTCTCGCGTTCCCAATCGTCGACGACCAACAACGCCTGCTCGGCACGCTCGATGTCGCGTTATTTGCTGATGAAGTATTCGACCTGGCCGAACGTGAAAGGGTCGATGACGTTTTCGAAACGATCGGTTTCCGCATCTCGCAATTGCACGGCGCATCACCGTGGAAGGCGTTCAAACACCGGTTTCCGTGGCTGCTCGCAACAATCACGAGCGGTATTTTGTGCGCCATGATTTCAGGCGCGTTTGAAATGACGTTGGCTAAGGCCGTGGTCATTACGTTTTTTCTCGCGCTGGTTCTTGGACTTTGTGAAAGTGTCAGCATCCAATCCGTTTCGCTTGCGATCCAATCGCTTCACGGCAAGACGCCGAGCTGGCGCTGGTACTTAAGCGCGCTCGGTCGAGAGATTTCGGCCGGCTTTCTTCTCGGTATCGCGAGCGGCACCATTGCGTTTCTGATTGTTTGGCTTTGGCGCGGGACGGTTCTCGCCGGAGCGGTCGTTGGCGGCACGGTAGTGTTCTCGTTTCTCGCTGCGTGCGTGTTTGGCGTGAGTATTCCGACGGCGCTGCACGCTCTGAGACTCGACCCGAAAATCGCCGCCGGCCCGATCACCCTTGCCGTGACCGACATTTTTTCACTACTGTTCTATTTTACTTTCGCGACAATTGTCCTTTAGTGTTTCGATGCTTATGAACAAGTCTTTGACGAACGATCTGCTGAAAAAACTGGGCCTGCAGGCTAATAACCCCGGCATGTTCTGGGGCGAATGGGGCGGCAGCGGACGCATCCTCGAGAGCATTTCGCCGATCGACGGCAAAGTCATCGCGCGCATCAAGACCGGGACCGCCGATGATTACGAAAAAGTGGTCACACGGGCGCAGAAGGCTTTTCAACAATGGCAAAGTGTGCCGGCGCCCAAACGGGGCGAAGTGGTTCGCCAACTCGGCAACGCGCTACGCGAAGCCAAGAGCGACCTCGGCAAACTCGTCACGCTCGAGGCCGGTAAAATTCTTGCCGAAGGCGAAGGTGAAGTCCAAGAGATGATCGACATTTGCGATTTCGCCGTTGGCCTTTCGCGCCAGCTTTACGGGCTGACGATTGCGTCGGAACGTCCGCAGCATCGGATGATGGAACAATGGCATCCACTCGGCATCGTCGGAATCGTCACGGCGTTTAATTTCCCGGTGGCAGTTTGGGCATGGAACAGCGCGCTCGCCGCGGTTTGCGGTGATTCGACGATTTGGAAACCGTCGGAACAAACTCCGCTGACGGCCATCGCAACGATTAAAATTGCCGAGCGCGTTTGCTTAGCGAATGACGTGGATCCAGCCATCTTCTGTCTGACACTGGGGCCGCGCAAAGAAATCGGTGAACGCCTCGTCGCTGATAAACGCATTCCGTTGATTTCGGCGACCGGCTCAACCGCGATGGGTCGCGCGATCGGCACCAAAGTGCAGGATCGGTTCGGTCGCGTTCTTTTGGAACTTGGCGGCAACAATGCCATTGTCGTCGCGCCGACGGCAGATCTGGATTTGGCGACGCGCGGTATTGTGTTCGGCGCGGTCGGCACGGCTGGGCAGCGTTGCACCAGCACGCGCCGAATTTTCGTCCACCAATCCATCGAAAAGGAACTGACACACCGGTTGCTCCGCGCTTACAAACAAGTTCCGATTGGCAATCCGATGCAAAAGGGAACTCTGATGGGGCCGCTGATTACTTGCGATGCCGTGGAACAAATGCAGGACGCCATTCGCCGATTGAAAGCCGAAGGCGGCGAAGTTTTGTATGGCGGCGAAAAGTTGAATGGCAAAAATTATCCGGGCGGCCACTACGTTTCGCCGTGTCTCGCCAAGGCGCCGCCGCATGCTGAAATCGTTAAGGAAGAAACATTCGCGCCCATTCTGTATATCATCCCCTACACGAAGTTTGACCAGGCGATCCAGTGGAACAACGATGTGCCGCAAGGTTTGAGTTCGGCGATCTTTACAAACGACGTTCGGGAAGCCGAATTGTTCATGTCCGCTCGCGGCAGCGATTGCGGCATTGCCAATGTGAACATCGGCACGAGCGGTGCGGAAATTGGCGGCGCGTTCGGTGGTGAAAAAGAAACCGG
>JAICXV010000024.1 GCA_025934545.1 Verrucomicrobiia bacterium | reverse complement strand
TGGCGGGCGCGGGCGGCGGCGCTGGTTTGTGATGGAGTTTATTGATCAGGCGAACGAGGACGAAGATGGCGAACGCGACGATGAGGAAGGTGACGATTGTGTCGAGGAACACTCCATAAGTGATGACCGGGGCGTGGTGGTCTTGGGCTTCCTGCAAGGTCTGGTAATGGCCGCGCGTAAGATTGATGAAACGATTGGAGAGATCAATATTGCCGGTGAGGATGCTCAGCGGCGGCATGAGAACGTCTTTGACGAGAGAATCGACGACTTTGCCAAACGCGGTTCCGATAATGACGCCGACAGCGAGGTCCAAAACATTTCCACGGACGGCGAACGATTTAAATTCCCGGAGGATCGGGTTGACCTTTTTGATCGGGATCTCGATCGTTTCGATGATTGGTTTCATAACTCGCGCAGAGCGAGGCGCGTTTGGCTAGAAGACGTTTTGCAGGAACCGGAACAGGCCGCGCGAACGTTCGGGGCTGGTCGGGTCGAGCAACAAACTGCGAGCGCGATGGCGGGCTTCGAAATCAAGCTGGCAAAGGATGCCGACGCTTTGGCCGCCGTCGCCATTGCTGCGCATTGCTTCGAAACCGTAACCGTAACTGCCGATGACCTGCCAAAAACCGGACTTCGAACGGTAGCCGAGTCCTGCGCCGACGCCTGAGTTGAAGTGGCCGGGCTGCGCGAGTCCGGGCACGTAATCGACTCCGGCGACGCTGCCAAGAAATTTCACGCTCCAACGTTGGGCCTCGTCCAGCGGCAGGGAGTATTCGCCGGTGAAGCAAACAAACCGTCGCGCGCTGAGTTCCTGGTAAAAATAGCCGGGAAGAATGAGCGGAAATTCGGAGCTCAATGGCAGGTCGCCACCAAGGCGATAAGCGCTGAAGCGGTCGACGTCCATGCTGTCGCCGGCACTGACGCTTAGGCTGAAGTTATGATGTGCTTTGGTGGTGTAAACAAAGAGCGCGCGAGCCCAAAACAGTTGTGACATTTCCTTGAGTTCGCGATCCCCGTTGAATCCGTAGACGCCACTGCTGGTGCGGTATTGATTTTCGTACCAGACAGAAATTTCCATGGCAACGTCTGGAATCATGACCGGTTCGCGACCGCCGAGTCGAAATCCGACGCGGCTGCTGACACGCAGATGGTCGTGCGGTAAAACGAAATTGGCAGCGGTCTCCTCGTCGCGTTCGTAGACCGCATAATGCGGAACAACGCGCACGATTCCGCTGAGCGGAATTCTCTGGCCGGGATTGAACAGATGGTAGAGCGACGCGGATACTTCGCCGCTGTGGCCGGTGAAGGATTCGTTGCGCAGATATTTGCCCTCATGCAATTCAAAGTAGCTATCCGCGAAACCACCTCCGGCCAGGCCAATGCCGACGTCCGTATTTTCATCCAAAACGCCGCGAATGCCCAATTCACTATCCAAATATACGGGCGCCATAGCGAGGCGCAGGACCATGTTTGATTGGATGAAATTCGGCTGATTGCGATAATAGAACGCGTAACCGGAAAGAGGTGCGCTGCCCTGGAGAGGTTGATTGTAGCCGAATTGGAAGAGGGTGCGTTTTTCGGGATCGATTTGCGCGCGCAAAGAAAATGACGAGACGCACAGGGTCAGCAACAAAGCGCCAAGATAAAGTTTTCGCACAGTGTTTTTTCTAACTGAAAGGTGGCGTCGGGGCAAGAGGGTTGCACCTGACAAGCAAATAGGCACATTGAAGGAAGCGCTAAGGCGCTTGCTCACTCGGCCGCCTCTGTTAGTTTTCCATCATGATTGCCAGGAAATTACTGCACACGCGCTATCGCGTGAACGATCTGGAACGGACGATCAAATTTTATAAACAAGTGCTCGGGTTGGAGGAGAAGCGGCGGCACAAATCGCCGCGCGGTTCGGAGCTGGTTTTTTTGAAAGCCGTCGAGAGTGAGGAATTGATCGAGATTTGTTCATTCCCAAACAGCGGGCCGGTGCAGGTGCAAACCGACCTGACGCATCTGGCGTTTGAGGTCGATAGCCTGGCGGAGTTTGGAGAGCACCTGGCGAAGTTTGGTTTAAAGTATTCGGACGGCCCAACGATGCGGCCCGGCGGAGGCGGCTTTGCGTTCATTGACGCGCCGGAAGGGTATGAAATCGAGCTCATTGAAGAACCGAAGAACCTGTTGAGCGACAAATACATAGCCTCGAACAGCGCTGCATACTAAAGTGTAACCTGTTGAGAGAGCGTCTCGTCTAGCCTGACATCCGGACACCGGAATTAACAAAATACGAAATATGAAAAAGATACTCGTTACTATCGCTGGCGTGATTTGCGCCACCGCTCTTGTCGTTCACGCTGATGACAGCACCAGCGGCACCACCTCCAAGAAACATGCTGGCGGCAAAGCGCGCAAGGAACTGATCGACAAATACGACACCAACAAAGACGGCAAGCTCGACAAGGACGAAATCGCCAAGATGACTGACGAAGACAAGGCGAAGTGGGACAAGGTCAGCGGCCATCACAAGAAAAAAGACACCAGCAGCAAATAAATTTTCGGACATTAGTCCGGACAATGAACGCTCCCTCGCTTCGGCGGTGGAGCGTTTTTATTTTACGAAAGATGGCTATTTCTTTTCGATGTAATGAAGGAAAACAAATGTTCCCTTCTTATTTCCCACAACAATATCCGGCAGTTTGTCTTTGTTGATATTGCCGACGACAACTTGTGTGCCGACGCCTGAATTGTTGTCGATGAGGTGTGGAATCCAATCGATGCTTTTGTCTTTGTTGCGCACGAGTTGGAACCAGTAAAGGACCGGTGTGCCGTCGGAATCGGGATCAGGACCGTTGTGGCCGTGGGCCCAGAAACGTTTGCCGGTGACGATGTCCAACAGGCCGTCGCCGTTCATGTCGGCCATTGCGACACCGTGCAGTTGCGAAAAGGCGACGCCATATTTATTAGGCGTCGCATCTTCATTGAGGATGAGATGTTTTTTGAATTGGATTTCGCCTTTGGCATCGCGCTCGCGCAATTGCTCATACCAGGCCAGGCCGTAGCCATGAGCCCAAATGCTGCAGATAACATCGGGCAAGCCATCGCCGTTGACATCGTAAGCGAACATTTGCGCGGCGCCGTTATGCGAAAATTCAAACGGATGAAATTTCCAAATCGGATCGTCCTTGAGTGATTTGGGTTGTTCGTACCAGCCATTTTTTTCCAGCACATCCATACGGCCATCGCCGTTGACGTCGCCGATGCCGAGGCCATGGGTAAACTTGTGATAGTTTTTATTGGGTGAAATGCGATGGAAAGGCCAGAGGTCCTCGGGATGTTTGCGATCGGGCGCGGCGTAGCCCATGTAGCCTTCGGACGAGCAGATGAGTTCAGGTTTACGGTCGCCGGTCAGGTCGCCGAGCATGGGCGATTCGTTGTCGGTGACTTTGATGATGGTGTGTTTGGCCCAATGGCCGGGTTTGCCTTTTGGATTTTCAAACCACCACGATTCTTCGCCGGGGAAACCGAGAATAATAATGTCGGTCCAACCGTCGTGATTGATGTCGTAGCTGTAGGCAAAAAAGTTGTGGCTGTAGGTGTTTTTCGTGCCGAGGCCGCCTTCGAAACCGTGGAAAGTTTTCATGGTGCCGTCCGGTTGATTGACGGTGAACGTCTCGGTCGCCGGCATGAATTCATGGCGGACTTTGAAGTCGGGGCCTTCGTACCAAAACGGACCCGAGACGATGTCCATTTTTCCGTCGCGATTGAAATCGCCGAAATTGGCGCCTTCACTCCAGAACTCGTCGGTCAGCTGGATTTTTTCGAAGCTATGGATTTTTTCGGCGTGCGACGGCAACGCCAATGCGACCGATGCGAAGAGCGCGGCAGAAAGTATTTTCACGAAGCAAAGGAGTGGCAGTTCCGCCACGTGTGGTCAAGCCCGCACAAGCTGTGGTGAAAGATTCGGACGGCGACGCGTGTCAAGCGTTGTGAAAAGCCTCGCTAATGCCCGCGCCCGTGTTAGAACGGTCACAAGGCTAAATATGAATCTTAAGCGCTTTACCCAACCAGCGCTGGTTTTGGTCCTGGCATTATTTGTCAGCTGCAATCCGACGAAAGACCTTGCTGGAGCATGGTTCGGAACCCTCGACGCCGGGCACATCCAGTCTCGCCTCGTTCTCCATCTCAAACGCGATGGTTTGGATTACAAAGGCACTATTGATTTGATCGATCAGGGGAAAAAAGATTTGCCCGTTGCTGCCGTTAAAATTCACGCTCCCGACGTCCATCTTGAACTGGGTGTTTTTCACGCCGTTTATGATGCCACTCTTGATACGAACCGCGACGTGATGACTGGCACGTTCAAACAAAATGGAATGAACCTTCCATTGACGATGAAGCGCACGGCCAACCCACCGGTTGTTCCTGCGCCATTGTCGCCCGCCGATTACGCGCAACGCGACAACTCGGATGTGCAAGGCTATTGGCTGGGCGAGATTGCCATTGGCGGCTTGCCGTCTCGGCTCGCTTTTAAAATCGCGGAGCAGTCGAACGGTGGTTTTCGTGGCGAGGTCGACTCGCTTGATCAAGGCGTTAACGGCATTCCGATGACGGCCATTAATTATACGAACGGCAAGTTGCATATTGAAGTTGGCGGAGTGGCCGGTTCTTTTGACGGGGCTGTCAATCGCACATCCGGCGAAATCACGGGTACCTGGAAGCAAGGGCCCAACGCGTTGCCGCTGACCCTCAAACGGTCAGCACCGCCGGCGCCGTTGGAGGGGCGGAAATGACTTTGGCGGACGACCGTTCGTCCATTACAATAAAGATATGAACCCACGGCGAGCATTAGCGTTTACTTTGATCGAGTTGCTGGTCGTCATTGCCATCATAGCAATTCTCGCCGCCATGCTTCTGCCCGCGCTCGCCTCAGCGAAAGAAAAGGGCAAGCGCGCCAATTGCAAAAGCAACATGCACCAGAGCGTTCTCGCCATTCACATGTACGGCCTGGACAACAAAGAAAAACTTCCGGCGGGACGCGACAATCAAGGCGAGTCGCACATCATTCGCATTAAAAATACGAGCTGGACCAATCTTGTTGGTTACGCCGGCGGTAACCAGCGCATCATGGACTGCCCGAACGCCATCTACAACGGTTCGCCGGTCCGTTACTTCGCCCAATACGGTTTTCTCATCGGCTATATGTATATGGGCGATTTCAATACGACGAGTTGGGCGCCAAACAATCCGCTGGCCTGGCATTCGCCGCAAAAAACAACCGAAGCAGCGACGAACGTCATCCTTGCTTGTCCGAATACATGGGACAACAGCGACACACTGCGTTGCACACCGCATACGTCCCACGGCGCACCGACCTACAACGGCGGCACCATTACTTATTTTCCCAACATCCGGACGCCGAAACAAGAGGGCGCGCAGGGCGGCAACGTCGGCTATCTCGATGGCGCGATTATCTGGAAGCCAATCAACCAGATGAAAACCAACTATGCATCCAGCTACGTTTATTACTACGGCCTTTGGTAAAGTTCGGTTGGCTGTGGTTGCGTTGCTGATGCTGGCATGGCCGGCCGTCGCACAAATTCCAAACGGCGTTATTCCAAGCGGCGTCGGCGTGAACATTCATTTCGTCACGGGGCAGACGGAAGACCTCGACATGATCGCCGCCGCTGGATTCAAGTTTATCCGCATGGATTTTGCGTGGGATGCGACGGAGCCCAAACGCGGCGAGTACGACTGGAACGGTTATGATGAGTTGACGGCCAATCTGGAAAAACGCGGTATTCGCGCCATTTATATTTTGGACTACGTCAACGCCGCTTACGAAAAAACGGTAAATGCCACGCATCCGTTTACGCACGAAGCGCAACAGCACACCGCCTCACCGCGTAATCCCGAGAGTATCGCCGCGTTCGCGCGATGGTCGGCTGCGGCCGCGAAACATTTTCACGGTCACCATATCCTTTGGGAAATTTATAACGAGCCGAATGGGTTTTTCTGGAAACCGAAACCCGACGCCAAAGAATATGCCGCGCTAGCTCTCGCCACGGCCAAGGCCATCAAGGAAGCGGAGCCATCGGCGACCGTCGTCGCTCCGGCGCTGTCTGGATTCGAGTGGCCGTTTTTCGAAACGCTCTTTAAGTCCGGGACGTTGCAATATTTAGACGCGATCACCGTTCATCCGTATCGCGATCCGCGGATGCCGCCGGAGACGGCGACTCCTGATTACAAAAAGTTGCGTGAAATGATTTCGAAATACGCACCCGATGGAAAAAAGAATATGCCGATTCTGAGCGGTGAATGGGGTTACTCGACCTTCGCCCACGGCGTTTCACTGGAAGAGCAGGGCGCGTATATCGTCCGCCAGCAGCTCGTTAATTTGCTCAACGGCGTTCCGTTGTCGATTTGGTACGATTGGAAAAATGATGGCCACGATGCGAATGAGAACGAGCATAATTTCGGGACCGTTACCTTCGACTTGCAGCCCAAGCCCGCCTACATCGCGTTGCGTAACATGGTTCGCGAGTTAGACGGTTATAAACTCGAACGCCGCGTCGATCAGACCGATGAAAAAGATTATGTGCTTCTGTTCAGCAAAGGGAAAAAACGGAAACTCGCGGCCTGGTCCACCGTTTCTCCGCACTCAATTTCGTTGAAGCTGACGAAGACTACGATGAACGTCGGCCTCCTGCCGGTCTACATCGAGGTGTCTAATTGATTCGTTCGACAACGCGGATAGGAAACATTCGCTTCTTCATCCAGCGCACGGCGAGCAAATCGTGGAAGGCGATAAACACGCGATTCCAGACGCCGTAGTTCGCTTTTCCGGCATGACGCGGATTGGTCGAGATGTCGACTTCGACAACCGAAAATCCCTCCATCTTCACCAGTGTGGCCATGAAGCGATGCATGCCTTTGAAAAACTTCAGGTTCGTGACGCACTCGCGTTTGAACGCGCGATAGCTGCACGCGGCGTCGGACACATCTTCATCCGATAATTTATTGCGGACCCAATTGGCAATTCGTGAGGAAGCGACGCGAACGAAGTTGTCGCCTTTGCTCCGGCTGGCGACGCGGCTGCCACAGACACAATCGTATTTGTCGAGGGGCGCCAATAACTTCGGCAATTCGCGCGGGTCATTTTGTAGATCTGAATCCATCGTGACAATTATTTTGCCGCGCGCGGACTGAATCCCTGCCCAAAGCGCCGCCGATAATCCGCAGTTCTTCCCAAAACGTTGTGCCCGAATTCGCGAATCTTTCGCCGTCATGTCCTTGAGTAATTCCCACGAATTGTCCTTGCTGCAATCGTCGGTGACGATGATTTCGTAGGACAATTTGAGAGGCTCAACGGTTTCCTGCAGAAGTTTGATCAAAAGGGGAATGTTACCCGACTCGTTGTAGCAGGGGAGGACAATGCTGAGTTCTGGCGCGTTCATCTAATTGAGCAAGTGATACCAATTGTCGCGCTGATGCGGTTCGTAGCCGAGCTCTTTGATGAGACGTTGCATATCGGCGACGCCCATGCGGAAAGTGGTGCCGGCCTGGGAGACAACATTCTCTTCAATCATGATGCTGCCGAGATCGTTTGCACCATATTTCAAGGCGACCTGGCCGATTTCCGGGCCCTGCGTGACCCATGAACTTTGGATGTTCGGGATGTTGTCGAGGTAAATCCGCGCCAGCGCTTGCGTGCGCAAATATTCATGAGCGCCAACTGTTGGCGCTTTCAGTTTTGTATTCTCGGACTGGAACGTCCAGGCAATGAACGCGGTGAAGCCTTTGGACTTGTCCTGCTGCGCGCGGACGCGTTCGAGATGTTCGATCCGATCTTCCACGGTCTCTACGTGACCGAACATCATCGTCGCGCTGGATGCGAGTCCGAGTCGATGCGCGACGTCCATAACGCTCAACCAGTCGTCGCTCATGGCTTTGAGTGGTGAGATGCGTTGACGGACGCGATCGACGAGAATCTCGCCGCCGCCGCCGGGGACGGAACCGAGACCGGCTGCTTTGAACTTGGAAATGATTTCTTCGAGCGGCAACCCGAACACTTCGCGAAAATGAATGAACTCGCTCGGGCTGAACCCGTGGATGTTGATTTGGGGAAATTTGCTTTTGATGTGGGAGAGCAAATCCAGATACCACTGCATCGACAGTTTGGGATGATGACCGCCTTGCATGAGGATTTGCGTGCCGCCCAAGGCTATGGTTTCCTCAATTTTTTTGTCCATCTCATCGAACGTGATGACGTAGGCGTCGGAATCTTTTTCCGTTCGATAGAACGCGCAAAACTTACAATAAACGTTGCAGACGTTGGTGTAATTGACGTTGCGGTCGACGATGTAGGTGACGATATCGTTACCACGCCCGTCGTAAGCTTTTGCCTTGGCCAGTTGGCGGCGGCGGTCGGAGAGCGCACCGAGTTCTTCGAGCGGCAAGGAATAGAGACTCAGCGCTTCGGTCTGGTTAATGCGATGGCCGGCCCATGCTTTTTCGATCACGCCATCCAATGTCACTGCTTCGGTCACAGCTTGAATTTACCCGACGCAGATTGTCATTCAATCACAACTATGGTCGAGATTCCGAGGTTCGGGACGTCGAAGGAAATGAGCGAACCGTTCGGATCTTTTTGCGAGGTGAATTCGACTTTCCCGCGCGTCGCATAGGTGTCGACCGTCAGCGCCTGCACTGAGCGAACGTGTTTGTTTGGAACACGCACTTGAATGGAAATGCCGGTGGCAGGCGTGACTTTGTCTTCGTAGGAGGAGACACGTTGCACGTTCAGGTTAAGCAGGTGGACGATGGTGCGTTTGGGTTGGTCGCGAACAACGACGCGCACTGATTTTGGCCCTTCGAATTTCAGCGAATTTTGGAGAACGCGTTGTATATCGCCGATCCAGTTTTTGTCGTCGTGATTGGAATAGACCAACCCATGGTGCGTGCGGAAGGAATCGAGGTGCGGATCGTTGCTGGTGCCCAGAGCAAAAACGATCGGCGTAGGTTTCAGTTTCGCATAATCGGCGACGGTGTCTTCGCACGCGGCGACAAATTGGATGTTTTGGTTTTGGAATATGCTGATGCAGTTGATTAATTCGGCATCGGAGAGGGTCGGCCATTTTTCAAACGGAATATAAAACACCACATCGGCACGACGTGGCGCGGCATTTAACATCGGCGCGCACTGACGCAGAAGATTGGCCTCGGGGCGAACGGCTAACGCCATCCGTTCGCGTTCTTCTTCCTTCCAGGTCGGCCATGACAAATAGGATGCTTCGTGCGCGGCGGCTTCGGCCATGGCGAGACGCATCAAGTTTGGCGCAGTCGTATAATCGCCATCGGCAATGGTGACGGCGACGACTGGTTTGTTGTGCGAGATGGCGTGCAGCAGTTCATACATGTGGCCGTATTCGACGGTGCTGCCGTTCGGCAATGTTCGGGGCTGGTTGTTGCTGTCTTCGACCACGACCAGGTCCTCAACCTTGCTCATTTCGTGAATGTTGTATCCGTATCTGCGCGCCTGCGAAAAAAAGACGGTCGGCGAGTTAAGGCTGTTGTTGCACGTGATGAGCGCCTTGGGTTTCATCGTGCGCGCAAACTTTTGGATGTCGTCCAAAAAGTCGCGCGCGATCGTCGAGCGAAAGCGAATGAATTCTTCGGGATGAGCCGCGGCATATTTGCGCAGGAAGGCGACGACGCCGGTTGGCGGCACTTCGACTTTTGCACCAGCCGTGGCGAGATATTTTTGGAATTTGCGCATGCAATGGTCGCAGTAACAACCTTGCGGATGGACGGTCGGATTATCGAAAAAGATGCCATCGTGCCCCGAGTCCAATTGCAGGCGAACGATGGCTTTTTCGTAAGTGCGCCAATCCGGATTGTTCATGCAGGCGGGCTTGTAATCGCCGCCATACCATGAAGGCAGTGGTTTTCCGTTTACGTCGACTTGCAACCAATCGCGCGGTGGGGAAGTGAATTGCTGGCGAAAACGTTCCGGCCAATTTTTGTCGAAGGTGTCGAGCTTCACAATCGACGTCGCGCACACGTAACCGATGACGACTTGGATACCTTTCATGTGCGCGCGGTCGATATAATCATGGGTTGTGGTGAAGCGGTCCTGGATATCGCGATCGGACGGCAGGCCCTCGTAACCCCACGCGCCGAAGCCAGTGGAATAAATGACATTCGCGCCACTGGCGGCGGCGGCATCCGCTTGTTGATCGATGGCGCCGAGATGGTCGAACGCGTGTTGCATCA
>JAICXV010000457.1 GCA_025934545.1 Verrucomicrobiia bacterium | reverse complement strand
GTTGGTAGCGGACGCGGATGGCCGGGTCTTCAGCGAGACTAAGGATGGTGGATTCAAATTCTGTATCTCGCGCGTCAGTTGATTTTAGCAGGTCGCCAGCGAGGTGGGCGGCGTGTTCGCGGACCTCGGAGTGAATATCCTTTAGCGCGGCGGTGAGGATGGGCGCATCAAGAGATTTGAGACCGCGCAATGTGTAGAGAGTTTGGACGCGGCCTCGGGTAGGCGCTTTGCCGGGACGGTTAACGATGCCCTTCCAAAATTCACCTTGCTGGCTTTGGACGAACTGGCGTCGAAGAAGTTTGCCGGCATTAGGTTCGGCGCGTTCGATGAGCAACCGTTGAGCGGTGTCGCGCCGCCAGCCGTTAGGGGATTCGAGCTGCGGGCACAGTTGCGCAGTGGACATTTTTTCCAAATTTGGAATCGGTTGCAATTTCGCTTTCTTGGGATAGACGCGGTAGATGCGGCCTTTGTCGGCGCCGGCGCGCAGGTTGTATTGCTTTTGAATTTCGGCGGGGATCCACTCGGGATGTTCGATGACGAGGCGATACATGTCGGCGACATAAAGCGCGCCGTCCGGGCCGGTTTTCAATTGGGTCGGTCGAAACCAGTTGTCGCTCGAAGCGAGAAATTCGCGGTGCTTTTCGCCCGCGGCGCGATGACTTTTGAAGGTCACGCCGTCGGCTTCGAGATCTTCGCGATGGACGAGATTATGGACGGGTTCACTGATGAAAACAGCGTGCGCGAAATCGGGCCCGAAGAGGTCGCCACGATAAGGGGTCGGGCTGTTGCCGGAGGTCAAATGATTCGCGCCGTTCGGATCGTTGAACCGTTGCAAAGTTTTGCTGATCGGATAGACGCGCGTGCCGTCTTTGTATTGGGCGAGCAATCGGTAAGTGTGGCTGACGGACAGATGGGGATTTCGCGACAGATATTCAATCGGCAGGAAGAAATGCCAAAGCATGGTGGCGTTGTTGTTGCCAAACCAATTGCCCCAACTATCGTGGTGCCGGCCAAATTGGGTTTCACCGGCTTGGGGTTGAAATTCGCCGGTATCGGGATTGAAACGGAAATCGAGTCCGCTGATGGAAATTGCCGATTGCGGATTGCGGATTGGGGATTGAAGAGCATCGACCGGGGTAATGTCGCCGCCGCTGTCACCGTTGGCGCCGTAGAGCCAGCCATCGAGGCCGTAGTCGAAACCATTGGCGCGGTGTTGTTGGTTGCCTTCGTTGAAGCCTCTGAACAAGGTTTTGTGAATGTCGGCTTTGCCGTCACCGTCGGTGTCCTCGGCATAAAAAATTTCCGGAGCGGCGCTGATGATGACACCTTTGCGCCATGGATAAATGCCGTTGGGAAAATTGAGACCTTCGAGAAACACGGTGGACTTGTCGTAGACGCCGTCGCCGTCGGTGTCTTCGAGCACGCGCACGACACCGCCGGGTTTGCCCTTCCCGTCCAGGCCGAGAGGGTAATCGCCCATTTCAACGACCCACAGTTTTCCATCGGCACTCCACTCGAAAGCGACCGGACTTTTGATCAGCGGTTCCGAGGCAACGAGTTCAACCTTAAAACCGGGAATGGTGCGCATGCAGGCCAATGATGCTTTGGGAGACTTCGGTTTCGGCTGACCGAAAGTAATGAGTTCACGGTAGGAAAGCTGGCTCACGACCTGACGCAGGCCGGTGGTATTTTTGATCGGCTGAATGGGCGTGTCCTCGTTTTGAATCCACATGTGCCCATACTTAAACCAGACCCCGTTATCCTGGCCGTCGCGCATGATGGGCGGCAGTTCTTTGGCGAGATAAGAAGTTTTTTTCGTTTTTTTCGGATTGGATTCTGGCGCCGGCACTTTTTCGCGCTGAGTGAGTGGCACGATTTCGCGAGTCCAACCAACTTCGAAGCCGAGCGGATCTTTTTGTGGAAAGAAGGTGTAGATGCCGAAGGATTTTTCGTTCGAATAGACGATATCGTCATAGCCGTCGCCATTAATATCGACAAAGCGCAGGCCAGCGTCGCGTCCCGTTGAATCAGCGACCATGACGCCGGGTGGCAGTGCAAATTTTCGGGGCAGCCATTTTTTCTGTTCGGGCGACCATGAGAAAATGGCGTTTTGTTTATCGTTGCCAACGATGATTGAACAACGGCCGCTTCGATCGATATCACGCATGCGGACGCCAGCGCCTTTGCCATCTTTGCGGGTGTAGGCCGGCTGGCCTTTGATGCTCAATCCGCTGAGAAGTGAATCGTTTTGTTTCCATGATTTGCCGTTAAAATCCCATGCGCCGGCGATTTTCTCATTACGGACAAGAATGGAGGCGCAGCCATTTTCCTGCATGACGCCAAAGCGCACGGCGGCATCGCGGAAGTTGCCTTTTTCGTCTTTGAAAACCAACGGAACGGGGAACGACGTTTCGGTCCATTTGCGTTCTGCATTGTTCCAGATGCGGGTGACGCGACTATTTTCGTCCGCGAGAACGACGTCCATGTATCCGTCATTGTTGATGTCCGCCATGCGCATGCCGGTGCGGCGGCCGATTGGTGAGCGAACCGGATGACCGTTGAGGAGATTCTTGTTCAAGCGATCGAGCGCTTCGCGAAAGTTCAAAAATTTAACTTTGTTGCCGTATTTTTTTTGGGCGTAGTCGATGAATTCGACGATTTGCGTGTTATCGATCCAGCCGTGCGGGTGGAAAATGAAGTTGAACGCGCCTTGTTTGATGACGGTCGCATCGAGGAGGGCTTCCCAATCGCGAACGGTCTGTGGATTTTTTGCGCCATGGAGATTTTGCGCTTCCCAGTCGCTCGGCACTGCGCCGGGAAATTCCCAGCAGAGCGGGCCGATCAGGTAGGGATACGGATAATCTTCGATGGTGATGGCGAAATTTTTGAACGGAACATATTTGCGAAACCGTTCCTTGCCGTTTTCGTCAATAGTGATGCTGCGAGGTAAAGTGGTGTCGTTCGTCGTCGTGATGTTCATGACGGACGAATCGATGGCCAAGAACTTTCCGGCGGGAGTGACGCGCGCGAAGATTTCGTTGTAAAAGCGGGGACTGGAACTGTTCATGGAATCGCAACAAGGCATGCGGAAGGCAGCGGGTTTGTTGCCGGGAATTTTGTTCACCAGATCAATGCAACCGCTCACGGCCAACTCAGCCGCGGCATAATTGCTGTTGGCCAGGAGCGGGCAGGGGTGGGTGAGAGTATGGACCTCGAAGGAAAGACCTTCTTTGAGCCAGGTTTGTAATTGCGGATCTTTTGGGTCTACGTTGCACGTCATGATGCTGACCGGCGCGCGCCCATCGATTTGTTTGAGACGATTTAAAATCGGGCGGAGAAAATTTTCGTAGGTTTTTGTGTCGCGCATGTCATCGATGGCAAGGACGACGACTGCTTCAACGTTGGATTCGCCGACCCATTGCGGGGTCGTCAGTTTGGCAAAATCTTTATCTGGATAGAACGGGTCGGTGCTGTCCAAATACGTCAGCCGATTGGCGTCCGTCGCGCAAAGACGCGCGCAGCCAAGCAAAAGAGCAATTGCGGCCAAGACCCTGTTCATCGGTTT
>JAICXV010000153.1 GCA_025934545.1 Verrucomicrobiia bacterium | reverse complement strand
GGAAAATATTTTCTGGTTCCCGAAGCAAAAGTTCATGCAGCGGAACGATGGTGTGAGCGATTCGGTTCGTTCGGTGTTTTCGCCGCGCGATTGCTGCCGGTCGTTCGACACCTGATCGGCATTCCGATGGGCATCGTCAAAATGGACTTCAAACTTTATACACTGTTCACGTTTCTCGGCTCAGCGATCTGGTGCTCGATTCTAGCGTGGGTGGGAATTAAGGCCAGCCAGGACCAGGACCGCATCAAATGGTGGGTCGTAGGCTTCGTCGTCGTGCTAGCGATCATTTATTATATTTTCGTGCATCGCCATATGCGGCATCCAACAAACTCAAGTAATCAGGACAAACAAAAGTGAAAATCAAAGTCGCACAGTTCGGACTCGGCCCGATTGGAATTGAAACGGTCAAACTCGCGGCCACAAAACCGTGGCTGGAAATCGTGGGCGGCATCGACATCGATCCGCAAAAAGTCGGCAAATCACTCGGCGAGTTGACTGGCATCAAATCGCTGTCGAAAGCGAAAGTTTATTCATCCTTCGGCGAGTTGTTGAAAAAAACCAAGCCTGCTTGCGTGCTGCACACCTCAGTTTCCCGGATGCCGCAAGCCGCGCCGCAATTGGAACCCATCATTAAGGCAGGCGTCAGCGTCGTTTCCTCGTGCGAAGAATTACTTTTTCCACAACTGCGCGCGCCAGCAATCGCGAAAAAATTGGATGCACTTTGCAAAAAACATAAATCGCGCGTCCTCGGTACCGGCGTCAATCCCGGGTTTGTCATGGATACACTGGCGATTTGCCTGACCGGCGTTTGTCGCAGCGTTGAATCGATCGAAATCGAACGCGTCGTCGACGCGTCTCTACGTCGCCTGCCCTTGCAGAAAAAAATCGGCAGCGGCATGCAACCGGCGGAATTTCGTCGTTTGTTCCGCGAAGGCAAAATGGGCCACGTCGGCCTCGTCGAATCGCTCGCGCTCGTCGCGCACGCACTCGGCTGGAAAATCGGCAAAATTAACGAGACCTGTGAACCGATGATTGCGCCGCAAAAAATCAAAACGCAATTTCTGGAAGTGCCGAAAGGTTTGACCTGCGGCATCCATCACCGCGCCGAAGCCAGTGCCGGCAAACACAAACTCACGCTCGATTTGAAAATGTATCTCGACGCCAAAGATCCGCGCGATGCGGTGAAAATCATCGGCGACCCGCCCATCGACGCCGTGTTACGCGGCGGCGTGCATGGCGATCGCGCCACCGTGGCCGCTTTGGTCAATGCAGTTCCCAACGTGCTCCGCGCGCAACCCGGTTTATTGTTGATGACTGACGTTCCAATCCCGCACGCCGGATAATTTCAATGGACAAAGGACTGACACGCCGGGAAATGTTGATCGCCAGCGCTCAACTGGCTGGCGCGGCGGCCCTGGGAATTTCGTGTCGGTCCGACCACGTCCAAACTCCAGCAAGGGGAATTCTTTTCGGTGACGCAGCCGCCGCTAAAGCGGCCGCACAAATTTTTGCCGACGGCGGAAATGCCGTAGATGCGACCGTCGCTGCGGCCTTTGTTGCGGGAATCAGTTCGCCGAGCAAATGCGGCATAGGTGGTTACGGTGGGAGCGTGATGATCGCGCAGGCGGGCAAGGTTTATTGCGTCGATTTTGATTCCGTCGCGCCCGCCGCAGCACGGCCCGACATGTATCCGCTGAACGCGAAGGGCGACGTCGTCGGCAAAGTTAATTTTCATGGCTGGCTCGCGGCTGGAGTTCCTGGCGTCCCGGCCGGTTTGGAAATGGCGCTGCAAAAATTCGGCACGAAAAGTTTGCGCGAAGTTTTGCAACCGGCCATTGCGCTGGCCGCGAATCAGCCGAAAAATCCGCGTTTCAGCTACAAAGCGTTGCGCGAAACATTGATGACTTTTGCCGAACGCAATTCGGTGGATTCGTATTATCGCGGCGATATTGCGCACACCATCGCCGAAGCGTTTGCGAAACACGGCGGACTCGTTACCACCAAAGACCTGGCGGCGTATCACGCGCGGATCGTCACACCTTACGAATTCAAATGGGACGACACCAAAATTTTCACCGCCCCGCTGTGCTCGGGCGGTTTGACGACGCTGGAGGCTCTTTCGATTTTTAAAGCGACTGGTTACGCGACTGAGGCCGCCAGCAACGAACGAATTCACGCGCAACTCGAAGCATTACGCCTGGCGTGGCGCGATCGTGGAAAATTCCTGGGTGATCCTGAGTTCGTTGAAGTACCGGTCGAAAAACTTTTGTCGGCTGATTACGCACGCGAAATGGCCGGTCTAGTGAACACTTCGGTCAAAGCGCAAAAGGCGATGCATCTCGACGTGCCGCGAATTCAACAAACGGGGACCGTGCATTTGAGCGCGGCTGATCACGAAGGAACATTGGTCGCAATGACTTTGACCATGGGCAATGGCTATGGCGCGCAGGTCACCGTCGAACCGCTCGGCATGGTGCTCGGTCACGGCATGGCGCGTTTCGATCCTGAGCCGGGCCATCCCAATTCCGTCGCGCCCGGCAAACGTCCTTTGCATAACATGTGCCCGATGATTGTGACTCGCGATGGCAAACCAACGATTGCCATCGGCGCGGCGGGGGGGACAAAAATTCCCAACGCTCTTTACGAATTTTTTTGCAACTTCCTGGGCGAACGTCAGGGCTTTTTTGCGTCGATCGACGCGCCGCGATTTACCTCCACCGGCACGCCCGATGTGCGAGTGGAAAAAGAATTTCCTCCAGAACAGCGCGCGTATCTGCAAAGGATTGGTTTCAAAGTCGCGACCGGCCCGGGGCCTTTTGTGAGTGGCGTCAAATACGATCCGGCCACACATTCGATGGAAGGCCGAAATCACATCGGGGATCCGTTCGAATCAAAAAAGCAGTTGGAAGGACCGTAGGCCGCCGAGGCGACGGCGAACGAGAACGAAGCGGATTTGTCGCAATCAACTACTGGGTTTAACTTGATACGGTATGGATGCCAAAACCGGCAGCAAACCAAACACGACCAACAGCGCGGTGATTCGTTGGGTTAAGGACGTCGCCGCCCTTTGTCAACCCGACGAAATAGTTTGGTGCAACGGGTCGGAAAAAGAAAAAAAGCTGTTCACCGAACAAGCGATCGCCGCGGGCGTTCTCATTGAGCTGAACCAAAAAAAACTTCCGGGGTGTTACTATCACCGTTCCAAACCGAACGATGTTGCTCGCACTGAACAAGCAACTTTCATTTGCACCGAAACGGCCCACGAAGCGGGCGCCACCAACAATTGGATGTCGCCGCGCGAGATGCATAATAAATTGCGCGGCTTTTGCACCGGCGCGATGCGCGGGCGCACGATGTATATCGTTCCGTATTTGATGGGGCCGGCTGGTTCGCCCATGTCGAAGGTTGGCGTCGAAATCACCGATTCGATCTACGTCGTGCTGAGCATGCGCATCATGACGCGAATGGGCCAGGTCGCATTCGATCATCTCGGCAACAACGAAGATTTCAATCGCGGCCTGCATTGCATGCTCGACGTCGATCCGGAGCGCCGTTACATCGCGCATTTCCCGCAAGAGAATGCGATTATTTCCGTCGGATCCAATTACGGCGGCAATGCCTTGCTCGGCAAAAAATGTCTCGCGTTGCGCATCGGCTCGTATCTCGCGCAAAGAGAATGCTGGCTCGCCGAACACATGTTGATTCTCGGCGTCGAATCACCGACTGGCGAAAAAACTTTTGTGACGGGCGCGTTTCCCAGCGGCTGCGGAAAAACCAATTTCTCAATGCTCATTCCACCGCCGCACTTCGCCGGGTGGAAGGTCACTACTGTCGGCGATGACATTGCGTGGATGAAACCGGGCAGCGACGGTCGTCTGCACGCCATTAATCCGGAAGCGGGATATTTTGGCGTCGCGCCCGGAACGAGCGAACAAACCAATCCAAACGCGATGGCCACGATGTCGTGCGATACAATTTACACGAATGTCGCGCTCACGCCCGACCTGGACGTCTGGTGGGAAGGTAAAACCGAATCGACGCCAAAAGAATTAATCGACTGGAAAGGTCAGCGTTGGACTCCCGACTCAAAAGAAAAAGCCGCGCA
This sequence comes from Verrucomicrobiia bacterium, assembly GCA_025934545.1. Classification (GTDB taxonomy): domain Bacteria; phylum Verrucomicrobiota; class Verrucomicrobiia; order Limisphaerales; family Palsa-1400; genus JAICXV01. Next base: position 2,019 of record JAICXV010000153.1, on the reverse strand, counting down.
TGCCAACAGCCGTTTCGCCGCGCCGATGAAAAACAATCCGGCGCTCGCACGCGAAGCGGACGATCCGCAAGGCGTGCCGATCAGCGCAATTATTTTTGGTGGCCGCCGCGCCACCACCATGCCGCTCGTGTATCAGGCCTTCAATTGGATTCACGGCGTTTACGTTGGCGCGACCATGACTTCCGAAACAACGGCCGCAGCGACTGGCGCCGTTGGCCAGGTCCGTCGCGATCCGATGGCGATGCTTCCGTTTTGCGGATACAACATGGGCCATTATTTCCAACATTGGCTGCGCATGCGTTCGCACATCCCGATTTTGCCGCGCATTTTCCACGTCAATTGGTTTCGAAAAGACGAATCCGGGAAATATCTTTGGCCCGGTTACGGCGAAAATATGCGCGTGCTCAAATGGATCGCGGAACGCTGTCGCGGCCATGCGCAAGCGTGGGAAGCGCCGTTGGGATGGGTGCCGAGCGCGGACGATTTCGATCTGGACGGCATGAAAAATTTCGACCGTACTCGACTTGCGAAGGCGCAAGCCATCGACACTGAAGAATGGCGTCGGGAAGTTTTATCGCAAGACGGCTTGTTCCTGAAACTTTACGCCGACTTGCCGAAAGAACTGACATTCCAACGCGAACTACTCGTGTCGCGTCTGTAAATACTGCCAAATCGCGGCGATCTGACGATCGGCATTGCCGTCAAAATATTGCTTCAACGGACTTTCGCCGTCGTCCGTGAAGAACGCCGGCATCTTTGTGTGCGGATCGATCGCCGAAGGTTTGCGCACCCAACGTTGGAAATAGGACGACTGCAGACGCTCCGCGATCATGCTGAAATTAATCCCAGGCGAATCCGAAACGGTCGGTTGCGTTGCGCCATTGGCATGACATTGCACACACGCCAGCCCTTTCGGTGGCGGTTGAACTAATTCGCCGCCGGCTTGGGCGAGCTCAGCGACCGGCTGCGTATTCGTCGATGACGTAGGGCCAAAGCCATCGTGCTCAGCCAACCCACATGCGATGTTTGTCGCGTATTGCGGGAACGACGGCATCTGCGACGCGATCCACGGTCGCGGCTTTTGTGAAATTTCGCCCGCAATGAATTTGGCCGCCCAATCTGGTTTGAGTTTCTGACCCAAATCGTCGAAGGGCGGAACGTTGTCGAGCTTGTGATGGCAGTCGGCACAATGCATCCGCGAGTAGTAACGGTCGGCAAATTCCGTGGGCACATTGCGCTTCAACGCAGCACGGTCCGTTTTAAGCCACAATTCCAACGCGCTGCGCTCGACGATAGAAAAATCAAAATCGACAGACTGACGGCCATCGAGACATCCGCCGTGCGCGGGGTCAACCTTCGCCAGCGGTGGCGCCGAAAATTTATTGGCCAGGTTTAATGCGTGACAATTTAGACAACCGGCCGATTGCACCAAGTCCCGGCCCCGCTGGATCGTTTCCGAGGTGACGTTGCTTGGCGGATCCGCAAACGAGTGGCTTCGCGCGACCAACCAATTCGCCAACAACTCGCAATCCGCGCGGCTCAATCGATACCGCGGCATGCCGGTCCATTTGAAATGCGCATCCGGTTTTTCCAAAAATTCGGCCAAGGCATCTGGGAAATATTTCGTGGCAATATCGGCGAGCGACCATTTATCGGTGTCGGGCGCGCCCACGCCTTCGGTAAAATGACACGTGTTGCAATGCTGGGTTTCAAAGAGCGCGCGTCCTTTGGCGATTTCCGCCGAACTCAGTTTTGGTTCAGCGAACTTTCTGCTATTCGTGCTGGTGCTAGCAAGATACGCCGCAATCGCCCGAACATTTTCCGGCTGCGTCGCCACGCGCAATTGCGGCATATGCGCGTTCGCGCGCATCAACTTGGGATTCGCAATCCAACGCGCCATCCAACCTTCGCGCAATCGACCGCCATCGCGCTCGAACGGCAGAACCCAAAGTTGGTCGTCTCCGAGATGGCTAAGAATCTCCGTCACGGCAAGATTTTTATCGACTGGAGCCAAAACTC
>JAICXV010000029.1 GCA_025934545.1 Verrucomicrobiia bacterium | reverse complement strand
TTCCACTTGAACTCGCCTTGCGGTGTTTTGATGGTTAAATCGGTGCCACCAACCGTCCCGAGCTTCGTTGCAGCAATTCCGAGAATCTTCGCGCGCTCCAGGACTTTTACCTCATCCAGCGGCGCGACGGAAATCACTACGCGCGACTGCGATTCGCCGAAGAGCAGAGCATCCAATCGGCTCATGCCCGCTGTACTCAAATCAATCTGCGCGCCAATCAATCGCGGAGTTTCCCGTGCGACCTGTTGTGAAATGCACGATTCTGCGAGCGCAACCGCCAGCCCGCCTTCACTGCAATCATGCGCGCTCTTGATGCTGGCGCATTGGATGAATCCGCGCAGCGCGTTGTGCAGAGTCCGTTCTTTTTCCATATCGCAACGCGGCGGGGTTCCCGTTTTCAGATGGTGAACCGTTTGCAAATAAGCTGAGCCGCCGAGCCCGAGCAGGGGATCGGCCGAATCCGCGATGTCTCCCAACAAAATAATCACGTCACCTTCGTCCTTAAACCACTGTGTGGTGACATATTCGGCTTTTTCAATTTGACCGACGACGGCGACCGTCGGCGTGGGATCGATCGGTCCGTTTGGGCTTTGATTATAAAGACTGCAATTGCCGCCGGTCACCGGCGCATTGAAAAACCGGCATGCATCCGCCACACCGCGCACGGATTCTTTCAATTGCCAAAACAATTCCGGATTATGCGGATTGGCAAAATTCAAATTATCGGTCGACCCGAGTGGCACGGCGCCGGAGCAGGCGAGGTTACGAATCGCTTCGGCCACGGCGAGTTTGCCGCCTTCGTATGGGTCGAGATAAACGTAACCGGCGTTACAATCCACCGTCAGCGCAATGAGTTTTTCTTTAGTTTCTTTCGACCTGCCCGCGCTCGGAACCGAGTCTTCTTTGATCCGAATCACCGCAGCATCCGATCCCGGGCAGACCACCGAACCATCGCGCACCATGTGATCGTATTGCCGGTAAACCCAGTTCTTCGACGCGATCGTCGGCCAGGCCAGCAGTTGTTTCAACGCTCCAACGGCATCTGTGCAATCAGCCACGCCGTCTAATCTAAATTGACGAACGGCCTTTAGATAAGCCGGCTCAGCCGCATCGCGAAAATAAACGGGCGCTTCATCGGCAAGTTTTCTCGCGGGAATATTCGCGACGATCTCACCGTTAAATCTGACGACCATCTGTCCGGTGTCCGTAACGTTTCCGATGTGTGCCCATGGCAAATCCCATTTGTCGAAAATTCGTTTCACTTCTTCTTCGCGCCCCTTCTTGACGATAATCAACATGCGCTCCTGCGATTCGCTGAGCATGATTTCGTAGGGCGTCATGTTTGGCGCGCGTTGCGGGACTTTGTTCAGCTCGATTTCGATTCCCGTTCCGGCGCGCGCCGCCGTTTCGCAAGTGGAGCAGGTCAGTCCGGCTGCGCCCATGTCTTGAATTCCGGCAACGGCATCAGTCGCCAGCAATTCCAGGCACGCTTCGCAAACGAGCTTTTCCATAAACGGATCGCCCACTTGCACCGCGCCGCGTTGTTGCTCCGCCGATTCCTGGGTCAGGTCTTGCGACGCAAACGCCGCACCGGCCAAACCATCGCGACCGGTGGCGGGTCCGACGTAGAAGACGGGGTTGCCGATACCTTCCGCCTTGCCGCGCGCAATCTGATCGTGCCGCAGCACGCCGAGACAAAACGCATTCACCAGCGGATTGCCTTCGTAGGATTTATCAAAACAAACCTCACCGGCGATCGTCGGAATGCCGAAACAGTTGCCATAATGGGCAATGCCGGAAACGACGCCGCCAAAGAGCCGTCGATTGTTTGCCACCTGGGCATTATCACCGGAACCGTTCGCCGTGATCGGCCCAAACCGCAGCGAGTTGAGCGCACAAACCGGACGTGCGCCCATCGTAAAAATATCGCGGATAATTCCGCCGACACCCGTCGCCGCGCCTTGAAATGGTTCCACGGCGCTGGGGTGATTGTGCGATTCGATCTTGAACGCAATCGCGAGGTTGTCGCCGATGTCGATGATGCCCGCGTTCTCTTCACCTGCGCCCACCAAAATTTTCGGCGACTTTGTCGGAAACGTTTTCAGCAACGGCCGGGTGTTTTTATAAGAGCAATGCTCGCTCCACATGACCGAGAAAATTCCCAACTCCGTATAACTCGGCTCGCGCCCGAGAATGCCTTTAATCTTTTCGTATTCCTCGGGCGTGAGGTTATGCTTTTTGACCAATTCAGGAGTAATAGCTTGGGTCATAACTCACTCAAGACAGGAGAACGTAATCAACGCCGTGAAAACGGTCGAAACCTTTGTCAAAGGTCACAAATTGCGACTGGGTTACTATTGCCAACGCTGCCAAATACGCATCAGTCCATCGCTCCAAAGAACTGGAAGCGGCGCTGGTAAAGCTACGAAATACGGCCTCAATTGCGGCAGGCTCTTCTAAAAAGATACATCGCGGATCACTCAGGAAACGATCAAAGGCGCTCCAGGCTTGTTGCTGAGTTTGAACAAATTTCCCCATAATTTTCCCGTTTGTCAGATGCCGCAACAACGCCAATTGCGTAATACGGCAGAACGCACACGAGCGATCCGGTTGATTTTCGAACCAAGCCGCAGCCCTTGCGTGGTGCTGATGATCACTGAACGCAAGCGCGAGCCAGACATTTGCGTCTGCGAGTTTAATCCCAGAGGCTGGCATCCAATTCTTGCGCGCTGGGGTTGATTGTTCGGCGACCATCGCCTTGAATAAGTGGAAGCTTCACGCGACTGGGGCGTGAGTTCGTCTGAGCATCTTCGGGAATCGCAACCATCAGGACACCACTGCCTGTGGCCGGCAACTTCTCCGGATTTTTCGGCACCAGCTTCCCATGATCGATAGTAACTTCCACAGTGAGATAGCTCATAAAGTACTCATAGACGAGACAACGGCCCTAAGCAACACCTGGGATTACTCAGGCAACTTTCGCCAACGAACGATTTTGAAACCATTGAATCAAACTTTCGAAAATAACTTTGCCATCCGCGCACCCAAGCAATGATTCGCTCGCGCGTTCCGGGTGAGGCATCAATCCGGCGACATTGCGCGCCTCATTGCAAATGCCAGCAATATTCAACACAGAACCATTCGGATTTGCCGTCTCGGTCAGTTCGCCATTCGCGGTGCAATACTGCCAAAGAATCTGCCGATTGCTTTGCAACTTCTGGAGTGTCGCTTCATCCGCAAAATAGCAACCTTCCCCGTGCGCGATTGGCACCCGCATAATTTTTCCTTCGGCGATTTTGTTTGTGAACGGCGAGTCTGACGTTGCCGTCTTTAGAAAAATATTCTCGCACCGGAATTGCAGCGAACGATTGCGGATCAACGCTCCCGGCAGTAAACCGGCCTCGCACAAAATCTGGAACCCATTGCAAATACCAAGCACTGGCCCGCCATTAGCCGCGAATTGTTGAACGGCGCCCATGATCGGACTGAATCGCGCAATCGCTCCGGTGCGCAAATAATCGCCATAACTGAATCCGCCGGGGACAACCACTGCGTCGATGCTGGCGAGCGAACTCTCTTTATGCCAGACAAAGCGCGCAGAATGGCCGAGCACATTTTTCAAAACGTGGACCGCATCCTGGTCGCAATTCGACGCCGGAAATTGTAAGATTGCAAAATTCATTGAAACAAAAAACGAACAGGAACTTAGTTCAACAACTAGCTGCCGACAACTGACCCGACTACTCAATCTCAAACCGGTAATCTTCAATCACCGGGTTGCTCAAAATCTTGTGGCACGCGTCATCGATTTGTTTGCGCCAAGCTTCTTTGTCGGTGCCGGAAAGTTCGATCTCCAGATATTTTCCGACGTGGACGGCGCCGACGCCTTTGTAACCCATGTGTTCCAGCGCGCTCGCGACAGTTTTGCCCTGCGGATCAAGCACTGCCTTCTTCGGTGTCACAATTATTTTGGCTTTCACTCGCGCGCGATGTTGAGACAAGTCGGCGAACCGCGCCAGTTTTTTCGGCAAGAGAACGGAATTCTGACTTGCGATTCAGATTAAACTTACCGACCCTAGTCGGCTCATGGCTAAAAAAGCCCTTATTACCGGTATCACTGGGCAAGACGGTTCGTATTTGGCCGAGCTGCTGCTCAGCAAGGGATACGAGGTCCACGGCATCATCCGCCGCGCCAGCACATTTAATACTGGCCGTCTCAACGCGATTTACGCCGATCCCCACTCCGGCCAGAGCCGTTTGTTTTTGCACTACGGCGATTTGTCCGACGCCAGTGGACTTGCACGCCTGCTTGGCAAAATCAATCCGGAAGAAATTTACAATCTCGCCGCGCAAAGCCACGTCCGCGTCAGCTTCGACGCGCCGGAATACACCACCGACGTCACCGCGACCGGCACGATTCGGTTGCTCGAAGCGATTCGCGAAGCGGGCCTCAAGCCGCGCTTTTATCAGGCGTCGTCGAGCGAAATGTACGGCAAGGTCCAGGAGATCCCGCAAAAAGAAACGACGCCATTTTACCCGCGCAGTCCTTACGGCTGCGCAAAAGTTTATTCCTTTTGGATCACCGTAAACTACCGCGAATCCTACGGCCTCCATGCCAGCAACGGGATTTTGTTCAACCACGAGTCGCCCCGCCGCGGTGAAACGTTTGTCACCCGCAAAATTACGCGCGCCGTTGCGCACATTAAAGCTGGTCTTCAACAGAAACTTTACCTCGGCAATCTCGACGCCAAACGCGACTGGGGCTACGCCAAGGAATACGTCGACGCCATGTGGCTAATGCTCCAGCAGGACAAGCCCGACGATTACGTCATCGCCACAAACGAAACCCATTCTATTCGCGAATTTCTCGACATTTCGTTCGGCCACGTCGATCTCGATTGGAAAAAATACGTCGAGATCGACCCGCGCTATTATCGCCCGACCGAAGTTGACTTGCTCATCGGCGACTACAGCAAAGCCAAAAAGCAACTGGGTTGGGAGCCGAAGACACGATTTTCTGAGTTGGCCAAATTGATGGTCGATGCCGACGTCCAACTGCTCAAAGATCACCTCGAAGGCCGTATCAAAGTGGCTGGTTGATCCGGTTTTCGCTTCCATCCTGCGGGTTCACGCGTCATCTTTTCGCTATGCCCATGCTCATGTCCAGAGGCGGTGACGGAGCGCAATTTGTTTTAAAGCAGGGCATCACGCGCATTGGCCGAAATCCCTCGAACGACTGGCAAATTTCCGACTCATCCATTTCCGGCACACATTGCGAAGTCATCGTCGATAGCGACACCATTCGCGTTCGCGACCTCGATTCGACCAACGGGACATTCATTGAGGAGATGCGCATTCGCGAAGCGTTCCTGCACGAAGGCCAAACGTTGCGCCTTGGATCATGTTTGTTTTGCTTCGTCCCCGATTCGCCTCGGGCGCAATCGAAAATAAAAATAAGTGAACGGCCAGCGCCGTCACCTCCACCGGCTCCCCCCGCGCCACCACCAAACGTCCCACTGCCGCCGGTCGCACCCGGAGTCATGGCCTGCGCCAATCACCCATCTTATCCCGCGGCGTTCGTGTGCAGGAAATGCGGCGGCTATTTTTGCGGCGCGTGTGTGAATGAACAAACGATCGCCAACCGCAAACTTCGTTTCTGCCGCGCTTGCGGCGACGAATGCATTGCGTTACGCGAACCCGCCCAAAAACGCAAACGCCCCGCGACATTCTTCGAACTTCTGCCTGGCGCCTTTTTATATCCGTTCAAACGCGACGGCATCATCCTGCTCGTCACCGGAACCATCTTCTTCGGAATCCTCGATACCCTCCTTCACGGCGTTTATTTCGGCGGATTCATCGTTGGCGGCTACGTCTTGATCGTTCAACTGTTTGCTCTCGGATATTTGTTCGCGTATATGAAAGCGGTGGCGGCCGTTTCTGCCTATGGGGAAGAGGACATGCCGAAATATCCCGACTTCAGCAATTTCTACGACGACATCATGCACCCCATTCTGCTCGTGTTCGCTTGTTTCCTCGTCTGTTTCCTGCCGTTGGCCGTTTACATGTACTATGTCGATTACGAACTGCCCGGTTGGGAAAACATCGGCTTCTACGCCTTGCTCGGCCTCGGTTGTTGTGCGCTCCCCATTTCGTTGTTAGCCGTGTTTCTGCACGAAACCGTGTTCGCGCTCAATCCGCTGATATTGGTTCTTTCCGTCTTACGCGTGCCCGTCGAATACATCGTCATCTGCATCATTCTCGCGATCCTTGTCGCTGCGCGACTGCTCATGGCATGGCTCCTTGATAAAACCAAAATCATCCCGGTCCTGCCTGAGGCGCTTGACGAGTTTGTGTCCCTTTACCTGCTGTGCGTTGAAATGCGCGTCATCGGTCTACTCTTCCACACCAAACGCAAAAGTCTCGGTTGGTCGATGTCATAAGTTTTTCCCCGCGTCAAAAAAACAGGCGGGCGCGCCCTAGCAGACAAAGCAGTCCTATCGAAAAGTGTCGCTATGACTAGCACCAGTTACATTCTGTTGGCGGTCGGGGTCGTGCTTTTGGTCGTTGCCCTGGTGATGAAGCGCACGAGGACCGCCTGAGCATTGGCGGCACGCCAATCAACTGTTCAACACCTTGAGCGCCTTCTTTGGGTCCGAGACGCGCAGGATAACCAATCCTTTTTTCGCATCGGGCGGAGTCGCGCAATAAGTGTATTCGATGTTGATCTTGGCGTCGGCCAGTCTGCGCGCCATCTTGGCCAAACTGCCCGGTTTATTATCGCCGCTGACCATCAACACGTCGTCTTCGACCACCAACGTGCCGTGTTCCTCGAAAACGTACATGGCCTTCTGCGGGTCGCTCACGACCATCCGGACGACCGCGTGATCGACGGTGTCGCTCGTCGAGATAGCGTAAATGTTGATGTTCGCCGCCGACAGCGCATCGCAGACGCGCGCGAGCATGCCGGGGCGGTTCTCGAGGAACAGGGCCAGTTGTTTTGTGATTTCCATAGCGCGGGTCCGGCCGTGGATTGGAATCGGCGAGACTCTATACGCTAGTTTTGCGAATACAGGTTGTCAAATGCACGGGCCGGGGCGCGGACTTTAGTCCGCTTCGGCTCCATTCTCTCTATCGCCCCGGCTTCAATACAATCTTGATGCACTCGTCGTCGTGATCGCGGAACATTTTGTATCCTTCGGGTGCGTCGGTCAGCGGCATCGTGTGTGTGATGACGAAGCTCGGGTCGATGTCGCCTTTTTTGATCCGCTCGAGCAGCGGCCGCAAATAACGATGAACGTGCGTCTGGCCCGTCTTGATTGTGAGCGAACGATTCATGATCGAACCCAAAGGCATCTTATCAACGAATCCGCCGTAGACGCCCGGAATCGATACGGTGCCGCCGTTGCGACAAGACATGATACATTCGCGCAACGCACTGATGCGGTCGGTTTCCATACGCATCGCTTGTTTGATCCGGTCGTAAGTGCCGAGCAAGCCGTGGCCGCTGGCTTCCATGCCCACGGCGTCGATTGTCGCGTCGGGCCCGCGACCGCCCGTCATTTCGTTGAGGACTTCGGCGACGCTATCGACCTCGTTGCGATCAATGATCTCCGCGCGACCCTGTTCTTTGGCCATGCGCAGCCGTTCGGGAATTTCGTCGATGGCAATGACGCGTCCGGCGCCAAGCATCCATGCACTCTTGATGGTGAACTGGCCAACTGGCCCGCAACCCCACACGGCAATCGTGTCACCGGGTTGAATGTTGCATTGTTCGGCGGCCATGTATCCCGTTGGAAAAATGTCCGACAGGAACAACACTTGTTCATCGGTTAAACCGTTTTCGATTTTTATCGGGCCGATGTCCGCAAACGGCACACGCGCATATTCCGCCTGGCCGCCGGCATAACCTCCGGTCATGTGCGAGTAGCCGAAAATTCCGCAGGGCGAATGGCCCCACATTTTTTCGGCAATCGACGCGTTGGGATTGGAATTTTCGCAGAGCGAAAACATTTGTTTATCGCAAAAATAACAATTGCCGCAGGCGATGGGAAAGGGAACGACGACGCGGTCGCCGACTTTCAGATTTTTGACGTTCCGACCGGTCTCGACAATCTCGCCCATGAATTCGTGGCCGAGGATGTCGCCCTTCTGCATCGTCGGGACATAGCCGTCGAATAGGTGCAGGTCGGAACCGCAGATGGCAGTGGAGGTAATTTTTACAATCGCATCGCGCGGGTTAATGATCTCTGGATCCGGCACGTCCATCACCTGCACTTCGCCGATGCCACACCAACAATTTGCTTTCATAAAAAATCCTTTCTATGCGCTGACGAGGTCGCGAACGTAACTTTCATATTTGGTTGCGCTCTTGGCGCGGCCGGCTGATTGACCTTCGGTTGTTGGAATCTCGCCCGTTTCCATCAGTTGTTTGAAATGGCGCAGATCGTCTTTGATCTGTTGTTCCGGCGCTTCGCCGAAAAGTTTTGCGACGATTGCGCCGAGCGCGCCACCGGGAGGAATGTAGCCGAGTTCGACGTGGACAATCGTTTCCTTGCCGTTTTGCGCGGGATCAAATCGGATCGTTCCCCAATTTTCGACGTCCGATCCGGGCAACGATTGCCAGGCGATTAAATGGTTCGGTTCATCGTCAATGATTTCAGCGTCCCATTCGACCTTCGTTTTCGCCGGCCCTTTCGCAACCCAATGCGAGCGTGTGCCGTCCGTGACGGTGACAGCCTCGAGATGATACATGAAACGAGGCAGGTTTTCGAAATTGCGCCAGAACTGGTAAAGCTCCTGCGGCGATTTTCGAATGGAGACGGCGCGGCGCACGCTCGTGGGTTCGGTTTCCTCTTTGGTTAATTGCACGCTGCACAAAATATCGGCCACAGTCACTCCGAGGACGGCGGCGCTGGCCAGCGCGAGTTTGCCCTTATGATTGCGTTCTGAACTAAAGCCGCTCCCGAGTGACGCGAGGTCCAGGACGTCGCCGGCGACTCGCGACCACATCCAGGGCGAAAGTTTCTTTTCATCGGCGGCGAGCAAGCCGATGCCGGCGGTTAACTCACGTAATCCGTAGCTGCGAGTCAGGCCGTTGTGGTTTTTTCTGACTCCGATGGCTTTTTCGAATTTGCGCGGAGCGAGCAATTCAGCGACACCCAAACCAATACTGAACCAACCCAAAGCGCGGGCGAGATCTTGTTGTTTCATGAGATTCCTTTGCGGAAAAACTCGCGCCGCACCCGGCAAATTTCCAGAGCGGAGAATCACTTTTTTGATTCTGGTAATTGCCCTTAACACCCTCCGCAGTTACGAGGTGTGGGGATTCTCGACTTCCACGCGTAACCGAGTAGGCTCGATAGAATGAAGCGTTGGATGGTTTTGATTTCGGTCTTGTTGATTCACGCCGCCGGATACGCCGCACCGCTGCCGCAGATTCATGCCCATGCGCACAACGATTACGAGCACAAGCGGCCGTTATTCGATGCGTTGGACCACGGATTTTGCAGTGTCGAAGCCGACATTCATCTGGTTAACGGCCAACTTCTCGTCGCTCATAATTTGAGCGATACGAAACCGGAAAAGACGTTGCAGGCGCTTTATCTGGAGCCGCTGCGAAAGCTCACAAAAGAACATCACGGAAAAATCTACGGCAACGAACCGCGGTTCTTTTTGTTAATCGATCTCAAAACCGATTTTGCCAAAATTTATCCGGTCTTGCACGAGGTGTTGAAAGGTTACGCCGACATTGTCACTGAATTTAAAGATGGCGTTTCCAACCAACGACCTGTTACCGCCGTCTTGACCGGCAATGCGCAGACTGCCGTTGTTCCGCATGTCGAAGACCGTTTCGCCGGTATCGATGGCCATCTCAATGTTCTCGATAAAATGAAGGCCGGTGACCAAGTCCTTTGGATTAGCGAGAATTGGAAATCGTTT
>JAICXV010000480.1 GCA_025934545.1 Verrucomicrobiia bacterium | reverse complement strand
GCCGCGCTGCTCGAAGCCGAGTTGAATATCAATTATATGTACTCGTTCATCCCGCAATCCAACGGCAAATCGATGCTGGCGCTGAACATGGAAGACAACGACGTCGGCGAAAAAGTGTTGAAAAAACATCAATTCACGTTGTTGAGACAGTCGGACATCAGCCGATGAGCGGCGATCCTGTTCGGGTGATTTCATAAACCGCAGTAATCGATCGGTCCGTTGCCGCGACCGCCATTGACCCAATCGAACCAGTTCGTCACGATTCTTTTGGCGAGCGCACAAGTTTGAAGGGCCGGGAGTTCGGCGGAGAGCGCACGGATTTCGTCCAAATCGGATGCAATCTTGAGTCGCCGCGCTTTGAGACAAAGAACACGGGCGAGGCCCAGTTTGTTTTTAAGTCGTCGCTGCAAAATTTCGGCGCGCCGCAGGCATTCGGCCGCTTCCATGTCGTCGACGAGTTTTGCCTGCATCGGAAGGCTGTGATCGGCGAGGTCACCCATCATGTCTTCGCGCAAATGACGATCGATGGCTGACGCAAGAAGTTCGCGGGCGCGGTCGACACGTCCTGCGCGACGCAACGCCTCGGAATAAAAGCAACAGGTCCGTGCCGTCATGCGAGTGCGACTACAATTGTCCGGCGAACTGAGAATATTATCGAAAATAAAAATCGCTTCGTCGACGCGGCTAAGTTGGGTGTAAAGGCGCGCTTTATATTGGTTGAGCGAATAGAGCGGATATGAATCAGGGGTGCAATCATTGAGCGCGCGCTCGGCGAGCAAAATATATTGCATCGTCTTATCGACGGGCGGACAAAGGCCGAGATTGTTGACCGCAGAAACGGAAATCCCGGCGGCATAAAATGGGTCTGGCGAAAGACGCGTGTGCAGATCGAGAGCAGATTCAGTCTCAGCGACCATGCCGAGTCGTCCGCAGGAGAGGAGAAGCATTTCGGCGTTGGCCTGTGATTCCGGAACGCGAAGTTGACCATCGTCGTCCAGTAATTGTTTCAGGACATCATGGTATCGTCCTTGTCGAAAAGCAGCCGACGCGGTGTGCGCGACGATTTCGATTTCATTTACTTCGCGGCGCCAGTTCTCCGGCTCGTTCCAATTCGGTTGCGTCGGTATGTGCAGCGAACCGGCGGCGCAATCATGGAGCGCGTCCCAGGAAAGTTTGAATCCAAACTGTTTCCCGTACTTTTTAATCAACATCGCGCGATTGGCGGCGCGGCCTGACGGCGGTTCATGCATGGCGCGCATAATCGAATCGTCGTTGATGTCTGCGAGGTGATGGTCGACCCAACCATCTTTCTCAAGAACATTGAACAGTGAGCCGTCACCGACGATGTGCAAGCGAACGTAGAGTTCTTTGGCGGCCGCGCACAGTTCCTCAAATCTGTTCAAGCGCGGACTCCGTTTGCCGCCGCGGGCGTATTCGAGCGCGCTTCGGTTCAACAAACGCAGGTCTTCGTTGCTATAACCGTAATCTCGTGTAAGGCCGTCGAGGGCCGTGGCAAAAATTTGCCAATCCAAAACTGATTTGCGCGAGACATTGTCCGATTCGAGCGTGGAAAGAATGGCGTCCCATGCAGTGACAACGTCTGTCGCCCAATCGGGCAGGGAAGCGAGATTGCGTTCAACACCATCGAGAATTTCGCGTTGAATTTCGAGAACGGTCAACGCGCGTCCATCCTGTAATCGGTAGCGCAAGCCCATCGACAGATCGCGGTTCGCATTGCGCAAGACCTTGATCGGCGATTCGCGCAACGTCGGACAAACCCATTGCTCGTTCTGGATGCATTGGGCGACGAGCGCCGTTGTCCCGTATTTCAAAAAACTGGCGGTGTGGCTGAGCAGGCTTTCGCCACACATCACGTGCAAGCGATGCCCGCTGCAGTAATCCTCTGGTTTAATGAACACAAGCGATCGATTGACCGACCGGCCTTGATGATTCATCGATGCGACGATGGCATCGGCCCGTGGCGACAGGATCGGACGAATACCGGGATGATATAGGTCGAGGCCGCCCGCGCCTGTGAAAACAACACGCGTCACCAGATGCGTGTAAAGTTGCGTTAGTTGTGCTTTTGTAAAGAAACCTTTCGATTCGTAGTTTTCATGCGTGCCCCAGGTGGTATTGGAAAGTGGATCGACATTCGAGCAGAGCATGGCCATGTCATGGGCAGCGGCAGCTTTGGCCATGATGGCCCGGCCGGCCAGTTCGTGACAGACGAGTTCTGTCGGACTGTTCACTTCCGGCGTGGCGTATTCGTTGAGGCGCAAGTCGAGATAGACGCGTGCGCCGTTGGGCAGAAACACGCCGGCTTTGGCCGAGGGCAGATGTGCATGATAACGCGTGACCGCTTCCTGAACCCTCCTTGCTTTGAGGTCTGACCATCCGTTGAAGATCCCAAACTCGGTTTCGCTGCCAATCATACGACATTGCTCCTCGGCCAAGCGGTTATTCGCAGTCAGGTTGTTTTTGGCCGCTCAAGAACGCCTGCGGCGTTCGGCTGAGCAACGAGCGCACGGAGCGCGCGGAGCCAGTGCCTTGCGGCGTCTTTGTGGTTGGCGCCGCGCTCATACCGGCCGGCGTTGTTCCGCGTTTGGCGACCTTCGATCGCGTTGCGGTGGGTTTCGTTTCGGTTTGTGTCATTTGCATATTTTTTGTTTTTGTTTTTTTGCTATTCTGCCGGGGTTAGCTGCCGAGCAACTATCACGCAAAATACTTTGTGTAATTTACAGGACGTGCGGGATACGAATACGATTGTTTGGGACCAACATTCATCGCTTCACGATTGTCCGTGAGAGTACGAAAATTGGCCCTCAAAGCCCTTGTCACGTGAACGGGGATATGCCGAAATAGCAGTAGGTATGTTCACTAAGCCCCCCTTACGCGTGAGTACCCTCGTCAAACAGGCGACGGCGCAGGCCATGTCCATCTACCGCCTCGCGCAACTGATCAACGAAGAGAACGCCAACGCGGGTACGAAATGCAAAGTCACTCCGAAAATGCTGAAGAAAATTCGCGACAACCCGCAAAAAGTGGGTTTGACCTGGGAAATCCTCGTCGCGCTGAGCACCTACTTCAAAAAGCAAGGCGCGAGCCTTCAGCAACTGCCCATCTTAGAAACTCGCGGTGTCCTCGAAGTGCTGGTTGATGCGCGCAGGCTGGTGTTCATGCTCGGCGCCAAACCTCGTCCCGAAGAGCGGCGCACCGACATCAGCCGCTGGGACACGCGCTCGCACGCGGAACTGTTGACGCAAGCTTCTCTTCTCGCCGGCCAACGTAAGTTCGATATTGAAGACGTTCTCTGGCGCAGTCCGGTGAACGTCGATGAGATCGGCGCGACTTCCTGGTATCGCGCAATCGAAGACGACCATGCGTCGGTGATTTCGATCGGCTCACCGACGGCGACGCTGAGTAGTGAAGTCTTGCTCGCG
>JAICXV010000127.1 GCA_025934545.1 Verrucomicrobiia bacterium | reverse complement strand
AGGACGGCGAGGCTTTCGCGCACGCGGCGGTCATCTTCAACAATGCAAACGCGTATGCTCATAGTAGTCGCAACCTTTCAGCGAATCTCTTTCTGGTCGGAGATTTATTTGAGCGGCTGTTTATCGGAACGCGCAGGCAAACGCGGGTTCCCTGGTGTGGTTGCGAGATAATTTCCAGGATGCCGCCGAGTTCGCGCAGACGTTCGTTCATGTTACGGATGCCGTTCCCGTTATGGTCGCCTTCCTCTATTGAAAAGCCAACACCATCATCTTCAATGCGGATGACTAAATCGGAATCCTCAAGCGCCAGACGAATCCAAACCACGGACGCGTTGGCATGTTTGACGATGTTGTTCAATCCTTCTTTGATGACGAGAAAGACGCTGTGGCGAACTTCCGCCGACAGCGGCAGCGAAGGCAAACCCGAGGGGATGTCCAGGCGGCAACGGATGTTTGTGGCGTGGAAGTAATCTTCGGCGTAAGAGGCGAGGTAAGCGGCGAATTTATTCAACGCGTCATTGCGCGGATTTACGGTCCAAACTATTTCATCGACAGTTTGCGCCAGTTCGCGCGTGAGGTCGCAGATTTTTTCGACATGCGCTTTGGCTTTACCGCTGCCGCTTTCATCGCGGCGGGCAAACTCCCCGAGCAAACTAATCTGTGTCAAGCCTGCCCCAAGCTGGTCGTGCATGTCGCGAGCGATACGCCCGCGTTCCTTTTCGATTGCTTGTTGTTGTTCGAGGATTTGAAGCCGGCGACGCATGCGGCGGCGTGTAGCCGTTGTAATTAATCCTGCGATTAAGCCACCCGCGGAAATAACAATACTCCAGTGGAACCAAGGCGTTTGCCAATAATACGGGGTCAAAACAAAACCGACGGAAGCCCCGCGCTCATTCCAAACGCCGTCCTTGTTGCAGCCTTTGACATGGAATTCGTATTGACCAGGCGGAATATTATTGAAATACGCCGTCCGCCGCTCTCCGGCATCGACCCAATCGCTGGTGATTCCGTCCAATTTGTATTTGAAACGCGCTTTTTCCGGAGCGGAAAGGCAAAGCGCAGTGTACTGAAATTGCAGTTCGCCGTGGGTAGGGGGAATGTGGATCAGCGTTTGATCATTCCCGAGCAACTGCGGCCATGCTCTCGAAAGGTGCGGTTTCCGATCAGCGATGAGTTGCTCGACATAGACAGTTGGCTCGAAGGGATTGAGTATGATCATTTGGGGATCGACGCACACGAGCCCTTTGCTCGTGGCAAACCAGAGTTTGTTGTCAGACGATTTCCACGCGGACGGTTTTCCGGCGCCATTGCATTGCGCGGTTTCCATACCGTCGGTTTTTCCGTAGGGAATGCATGAAACCGATTTGATATTGCCCGCATCCAGATCAGTAAGCTCGGCGATACGCACGCGAAAGATGCCCTGCGGACAGCTCATCCAAAGCCAGCCATCTTCGTCAAGTATCGAAAAAATGGTGTCACTGAAAAGTCCTTGCTGAGTGGTGCAGGAATCGAAACGTCCATTACGGTATCGGCTCAAACCGCCTCCATCGGTGCCGATCCAAATGGAACCTTGTGCATCTTCGTGCAGAGCAATGATTGAGTTTTCCGAAAGACTATCATCGGTCGTTACGTGGGTGAAACGACCGTCTTTCCAGGAAGAGAGACCGCCATCGGTTCCGAACCAAAGCGTTCCCGCGTGATCTTCGAGAATGGCGCGGACGTTATTTCCGGCGAGGCCGTCACGCTCAGTGTAGTTCCTAAATATTCCTTTTGACCGGCAGGAAAGCCCAGCACTGGTTCCTATCCAAAGGTTTCGGTTCTGATCTTCAGCCAGAACCTGGATGCGAGCATTGGGCAAACCATTCTTCGATGTATAATGCACGAGTGCTCCCTCTTTTATGTGAGTGAGCCCACGATCAAAATCCGCACCGACCCACATAGTGCCATCGCGGCTTTCGCACATTGAAAGGATCAGTTCGTGCGAAAGACTGTTGGTTGGCGAGTAGGGTGTCACTTCTTCGCCGTTGATCTGATCAATTCCGCCGCCCCACGTGCCCATCCACAATATTCCTCGACGGTCCTGCAGAACGGACATGACGTTGTTGTGAGTTAATCCCGTTTGTTGCGTGTAAGTGTAAAAATATTTTCGGCTCAATCGTATCAATCCTTCTTGCGTCCCGACCCACAGATCGCCTTCCGTGTCTTCGCAAAGCGCATTCACTTTGCTGAAGGGTTGCCCCTCATTGTCCAATTGCGGATAGAAGCGGCTTTCATAAAACCGGTTCAAGCCACTATAGGTTCCAACCCAGAGATTCCCATCGTGCCCTTCGCAAATGGCGCTCACGAACACGTCAGAAAGCCCGTATTTGGTATTGTAGGCAAAGAAATGATTTCCCCAGTATTGATCATACCAAAGGAGGCCGTTATTGGAACCAATCCAGATGCGACCGCCTTTATCCTGCAAAATGGATCGAACCGTATCGTTCGGCAAACGATTGGGCATGGCAAAGGAGTCAATGACTCCCCCTTTGCGCAAACGACTCAGTCCTTTCGTGGTTGCCACCCAAAGATTTTCATCGCGATCCCAGCAAATGGCGGTGACCGAATCAGAGAGCAATCCATCCTTCTCCTTGTAGGTGACAAAGGTTCGATTGCGATAGCGGCTCAGGCCCGTGGTCGTTCCAATCCAAAGCGAGCCGTCGTTGCTTTCGTAAATGTTCCGAATGTCGTCTCCCGCGAGTCCGTTCGTTTGTCCGAAATGTGTGAAAATGCCGTTTTGAAAACGGGCGACACCACCACCAGCAGTCCCGATCCATAACGACCCGTCGCCTGCCGAACACAACGCGGTGATCGAAGGATTTTGAATTTCCGGCGTATTGCGCGGATCAAAACGGGTGAAATCCACGCCATCAAAACGTGCGAGCCCCGAGCGCGTGCCGACCCACAGGAATCCATCGGGCGACTGGGTGATGGCCTGGACAACATTATCCGGTAGCCCATCGCCAGCCTGCCATGCACGTGCCGTATAATCGAAGGCCGAACGTTCAAGGCTCGACCAGTCGAGCCAATCGCTGGACGCACTGATTTGTTGACGATAAAGGACGGCATCACTGTTGGTGGAATTGATCTCGAACGTTTCGAGATTGCCATCTTCATCGGTGCCGACCGCCGGTCGGGAGGCGGTCTTTAGTTCCATTGTTTTCCACTGGGACCAGACGTCGGAGCCGTTTACAAGATTTTCCCATCGGTGCAGTAGCGTCGAGTTCGTTACTTCGACCCCGAAGATTTCAAGGCGACCATCGCCGCTTTGTCCTATCGCGAGGTCCGATTTGAAATCGCCGCCGAACGATTGCCAGGCGGACCAATTCGTACTGGACGATGCAGACGCCTGGCAAATGCGGGTAGCCGAATGATCCGAAACGGAACGGCCGAACACTTCAAGCCGTCCGATGGAGTTCTGACCGACAACAAATCGCGGAAGGATTTCGCCGCCGAGACTGCGCCACTCCGACCATGAGTTTGTCGTATTGGGTTGAGATTGCCAGCAATGCGTCAACTCATGGCCGCTTGCCGGCATACCGAACAGTTCGAGACGTCCATCGCGATTTCGCGCAACAACCAGGTCAGGCTGGATGAAACCGCCGAGATCGGCCCAGCTTGACCACGAACCACGCGGACTTGTTTGCCAACGATGACGGACATTGTGACTTTGAGCATCGATGGCAAAAACCTCGAGGCGACCGTCGGCATTTTGAGCAGATGCAACGGGTGCTTCGCAATTCCCACCGAGATTGGTCCATGACGACCATTTTGGACGGTTGGCCGCAAGCTGACAAATAAACTGCAAATTGCCGTTGGTTTCTGAGATCGCGAAGACGATCATTTGGCCGTCGACATTTTGAACCACCGAAAGGCCGGGAAGTACAGGGCCGCCCAGGTTCGACCATCCCGACCATGCACCATTCGCCGAATGGCGCCACCGGTAGCGCAGCTCTCCTTTGCTGGTGACTTCGAAAAGGTCTAGTTGTCCATTTTGATTTCTGCCGACCGCGAGGCTTGGCAAGAGCGTGTTCGCGTGAGCGGGATGAGCTGACAGAAAAATCGCAGCCGCGACAATTGCGTAACATTCAATTGCCACTAATACGCGTTTCAGCAAACGACAAAACATCAGTTTACCTACTTTAACCTACGTATTAGGGAATAATCTAGCCGTTCCTGATCCGCGGGATCGAAAAAAGGGTTTTACGTGCGGCCATACTTGCGAATCATACCTTACATACCTTACAGTTTTGAACGAAAGACCACGGAACGGGTTCAGAAACGACCCCTTCCGCCATTTCAAATTTTCCACTTTTAGCGGTCGGCCGCTTACTGAACAACGACCAAACGGTACCGCCGGGTATGCGTGGCGGCCGCGTCGTTGATGGTGACGGAGTTTCCGTGAGCGACAATGGGATTGCCGAGATTGTTCCAGGCCGAGCCGGCATCATCGCTATATTGAATTTGATAGACATGACCCCATGTCGAGTTGCGCAGCAAGGTGATGGCGCCACCCCGAGTCCAAGGTGTCGATTGCCCGGAAGTGTTCGTCACATGCGATGGCGAGGAAGTTGTAGTCGCGGTGGTTTGGGTGGCCGTTGGAGCGGGCATAGCGGCGGCCAGCGTGTTGCCTCCGAGACTGGACCAACCTGTAAAGCTGCTGTTGGCATTCGTCTGCCAGGCGCTCCAGACAACGCGATTATTGTCGCGCGTGAAGACGTGGATCGTTCCGTCGGCGTTGATGCCGACGCCCAGGTTACTGTAACTCGTGCCGCCCATGCTCAACCAGCCGAACCAGGACGAATTGGTGGCCAGACCAGTTCTGAAGTTAAACGCCACGGTGTGCGTGGTTGTCTGGACGAAAAATTGCATGCGACCGTCGGCGTTATAAGTCACGACAGGGTCGGACGCGGCGGTGCCGCCCAAATCGCTCCACGTGCCCCAACTGCCGTTCGGGCTGTTCTGGGTGATAATCTTGATGGTGCTCGTCGATGATCGTGTTAATACGACGATCACGCCATTGGTCCATTGTCCACCTTGCGGTTTGCCCACGCAGGAGCCGCCGTAGTCAGACCAACCGAACCACGTGCCGGACGTCGTCTTGAAATTCGAATACACGGTATTCGCGGCACTGCGCGCGAATATTTGAAAGCGACCATCGGCATTCGCCGTGACCAACGGATCATCATAGCATTGGCCGCCTAAATCGCTCCACGCACCAAAACTGCCGTTCGGCGCACTCTGTATCGAGGTGAGCACCGTGTTGCTGGAACTGCGCGCAAAAATCTGCATTGCACCATTGGCCAGGTAACCGACACTGACGCTGCTCCGCACGTTGCCACCTAAGCTGCTCCACGATCCCCACGCGCCGTTCAAAGCTTTGATCACTGTCCAAACATTGTTGTCCGAGCCGCGCAAAAACAGGCGGATGCGCTGGTCGGCCTGGTAACCAACGACCGGCGCTGCGCCCGTGCCGGTGGGGCCGGCGATGCTTGTCCAGCCGCCGAACGAACCGTTCGCGCCACTTTCGGCATCGACTTCGGTCGTATTCGAACTGGTGGGGAGAGCAATGTCCAATGCGCGATTTCCATCATTGCCGGCGTAGCTATCGATCGTCGTCGGAATAACTCCGGCGATAACATTCACGGCATCATCAAGCGCTTGCCGGGTGCTCGTCTGGTCGATGCCGGCGCCGTTGTTCACCAGGAATGAAAAATAATAACGCAGCCCATTGTACTTGTTGTCAACGTAGCCACTGAGTGAAATGGTGATGCTCAACGAACCTGTCTTCGCATGCACGCGGCCCGAAGCATCCGTCCCGCAGAATCGGGCACCCAACGTTCCGTCGACGCAACCGATCGGCAGCGTGGTCGACCACGTGGAAAAATGCGCCAGCATATAGCGCACGACGGTATTGATTTCTTTCGCGCTCATACGATCACTGTGCGAAAGGCCGGACCCATCCTGCATCACCATGTCGTTCGTGGCTAAACCGACCGTCGTGTTCAACCACCCAAAAACTTTGTTCGCGCCGGATGTAAAACTATCGCTGCCCGTCAATTCATACGAGATGTGACGCAGTAGTAAATCGGCCATAACGTTGTGGCTGACTTTGTTCATGGCGATGCAGGCGACATCGAGCCTCAATGGCGAACCGCCGTAGGTGAGACTGGTAGAATTATATGTGTAGATCAAAGTTCCCGGTGCCGAAAATCCTGCGACGCCGGCCGAGACGCCGGACACCGTAATTCCCTGCGCTTGCAACGCCGCTTTGAACGCCGCGGCGCCTTCGCCGTTGTATGTCGCCTGGTTTTGAATGTCGCGCGTGTCATCGGTGTCCGCGTGATTATACATGCACGCGCCGTAGACCTGGACCTTGCCCGTAATTTTCGTGATGCCCTGAGCCTTCAATTGCGTTGCGATAAAGTCCAACGGCTTGCGCGCGTTGCCGGTTCCGAAGACACTCTCGTTCCACGTGATGTCATGCTTCACCAGTAAATTGACATCGCCAGTCACTGTGCCACCGCTAAACGTCCCGTTGCGAAAAACAGTCGTCACGAATGAGCTGGTGGTTCCGAGTAATCCAAACGCCGCGCTCGAGGTCATGATCTTCATGTTGGAGGCTGGCGCTTCGGTCGTCGTCGCCGACTTTTGGTAATACGTCACACTGCCGCTGGCATCGGAAACGAGCATCGACCATGAATTCGCCGCGACCGCCGACCGCGCCGT
>JAICXV010000071.1 GCA_025934545.1 Verrucomicrobiia bacterium | reverse complement strand
TTGCTGGACAGTTTATTGCCGCATTTTTCAACGAAGGACGAGAGCGTGCTATGCCTATTCCGATAAGCAAGAACGAATGGACAGGATCTCTTCAGGACTCAGATACAACTGCTGTTTACGCTGTCATTGGGGATAATTGTCTCGAGTGCCCTTACCCACTGTATTCCACCAGTCTTTGTGATGCTTGGCTCGCGCGCACAGTGTTTGAAACCCGGATAGAAATAACGCCGAGCCAGCAACTTGATGAGCCTATCCCATTATGCCCCAAGGGTTGCTTAAGGAGGGTGAACAAAGGCGACCACACTATTCTGCTGTACGCATGGGACACGGCAACATTGCGCGCCGCAGAAAAGAATTATCCACCGTCTTCACGAGGCATTTCGTCCCGTCCTTTTCGCGCACTTCAAATTTAAAACGCGCGCCGATCCACGGCAACGGCGGGTAAGCGTACTTCGTCGGCTGTTCGACTGAGTTGCTCGTCGTCTCACTCAACGTGAACGATTCGAAATCCTGTTTGATCGGCAATCCCGGCAAAATGCGCCCGCGAATATAGCCCTTCAAACCATCCGCCGTGGCTTCGAACGCGCCTGCTGAAGGAACTCGATCCGCTGCCGCGGTAAATTTTCCATCCCCGTCAAATGCACCTTTCATCGCGGCGCGCACTTTCGCAGTTGGCGGAATAAACGCCTGCCATTTCACAGAGTTGGCGGCGAGGTCTTTTACCGGCAAACCATTTTTATCGAGCGACCGCACATGAAAATCCTGCGTTTCGCCAGGTTGAAGCAGCAGCTCATTCGGAATCGCTTGCAACTCCGCCGCTGCTCCCGGCGCAGGCCAAGCCGGTTCACTTGCAGTCAACTCGCTGTCATTCCCGCCCGCTCGGCCAAAGCAATACAGCTTTTTTGCAGTCTGAATATAAATCTTGCCATTCCAAGCCGTCGGCGTGCCGTAGCAACGCCCATCCAGCGTCACCTTCGAAAGAACTTTCCCTTCGGTATCACCCGGTTGGACTACATAGAGCGCCCCATGTCCGCCAGTCACTTCATCACCGCCCCCTTCGTTGACCGCCGGGTCGTTGAGAATCGGCGCGTAAATTTTCCCATCAGCGAACAACGGCGACGAATTGCGCTGTTCCGTTCCCAGTTTCAAATTCCACATGATCCGCCCGGTGTTTGCATCCACGCACACCAAGTAGCCGACTTCGCCCGTCACATAAACCCGGTCCCCCACCAAAATCGGTGAACTCGCCGACGTCCTAATCTCGTTACTCCAAAGCTCCACCTTCGACCGCGGCACCACCACCGGTTCAGCAACGTTTGTCTTGCCCGTCAACATTTCCGGTGTCGGAATTTTCAGCCCGACCATTTGCCCCGGTTCATACGGCGTCCCATAAATCGCAATCACTGAATTTCCGTGCAACAACACAGAAGCATTGATACCCGCCTTAAACAACGGCACGCGGAAGATCGGCTCACCCGTGCGCGCATTTACACACACGACACTGCCGTCGCCGGTCGCCGAATAAAACACGCGCTTGCCTTCGAGCCATGCCAACACGGGATGCGAATACGAATTGTCTTTCGGTCGGGCGCCGGGACTTGACGCCCACACCGGCGCACCAGTCGTTTTATCAAACGCATAAAACCGGTCCGCACCCGGCCCCTGGGCTCCCCAGTTCGCCGTGATTCCGCGGGTAATTACCAAATCTTTATCGACGACTGGCGAAGCCGTGCGTCCATTCGGAAACGTCAGCCGGCCAAATTCCTCCATCAACGAATGTTCCCACAACACTTTGCCGTCCGGGCTGAACCCGGCAAAAATCCCCTGCGTATCCTGGATAAAGACATTCCCGGTTTCAGGATCGATCGCCGGACTGGAAGTGGCATAACGCAGATAAATCGTGTCACTCAAAAAGTCCGGATAAACGTGCTGCCACAGCAACTTCCCCGATTCCGCGTCCAAACACGAAACACCTTCCTGCAACTCCGGCCCTTCGCCCACATAACACATGATATACAATTTCCCGTTGGCGATTACCGGCGTTGACATGCCCGACAAATTCGTCGTCCACAGCGCGTTTTTTACGTCCAGCGTGCTGGGCAGATTCTTTTCCGGCGAAGTGCCGTTTTGGTTCGGCCCGCGCCAATTGAGCCAGCCGCTAACTGATCCGTGCGACGACAGGACAATTGTGAGACCGGCAAGGAGCGACAACAGCGGACATGTTCGTTTCATAATGGTGTCTTGTCTTCCTGAAGTGCCGATTATTTCCGCTCGCCTCAAACCGCGCAACAGTAAATAATACCTACACGTACTATTTGCCCCGATGGCAAAACCAACCAATAAACCATTGCCGATTGACGCGCCTTCGCGTCGGCGCATGCCCATTTTGCTGCGCCACGCGTGGTATGGTTTGAACCAGGCCTTCCGCCGGCGCATCGCCTCCATCGGCATGACGCCCGACCAATTCACCGTCTTGCGAACGTTGCTCGAACACGAAGATTCCGGCTTGACCCAAAGTGAATTGACCCGCGCGATGGCCAGCGATCCCAACACCATCGGCTCACTCGTGCTCCGTCTCGAACGCAGCGGTTGGATTCATCGCGCGCCGCACGAACGCGATCGTCGCGCCTATCATTTGAAAATCGCCGCACCGGGCCGCACGAAATATAAGCAAGCGCGCAAAATCGCTATCGCCTTACAGGAAGAACTTCTGGCCGGTTGGTCCGATGACAAACGCGAAGAATTTCTGACCAACCTTGCACAAATTGCCGAGCGTTGCCGCGCCGTCGCGAAGGCCCGATAATCTCGCTCAGGGCTAACTGGACTTCACATCCAGACAAACCAAATCCCCCTTGGCGTTCCGACAATAAATGTGACCGTTCGCCAACACCGGCTGTGTCCAACAACGGCCGCCCAGCACTTGCGCACGCGCCAGCGGTTTAAACCCGTCGGTCGAAACATCAGCGATCACCAGTTCGCCCGTGTCACTGAGGATAATCAACTTATGATCGGCCACCATCAACGAACCGGTTTTGAACTCATCATATTTCCAACGCACGTTGCCCGTCGTCATGTCCAGGCAAACGAAACCCGACCCGCGATTCGCATCGCCGTCAAACCCATACAACGCCTGGTCGAGCATGACGCTGGAATTGATGTGGTTTTTCAGGTTCTTATTCTCCCAAACTTTCTCGGGCTTGTTGTCTTTGATGTTCAGCAGCGCGCATCCGTGATTGTATCCCGACGAAATAAAAACTTTGTCGCCATCAACGATCGGTTGCGCTGCGTTGACGTCATACATTGTTTCCCACGGATAACTCCAAAGCTGATGTCCGTCTGATTTATCAACCGCCACCGCCGCTTTCTTCACCATGATCACCAGCGCGGCCTTGCCATCGAAAGTCGCCGGTTGCGGCGTAGAATATCCAGAAGCGTCGGTTCCCGATTTCCAAATCACCTTGCCCGTCTTCGCATCCAGCGCCGTTCCAGCGGTACCGATGTTCAGGTAAATGACCCCTTTATCGTAAAACGCCGAACCGGAAAAACCCCACGTCGGAATTTCTGCGCCAAGTTCTTTGTTGAGGTTCTTGTTCCAAATCACTTTGCCGTGGTCCGCATCGAAACAATAAACATCGCCTTTGCGCGACACTGTGAAAACGCGCTTGTCCGCGACCGTAGGCGTGACGCTCGGGCCGCCTTCATAATATTTCGGATCGAGCGGGCAGGAATACGATTGCTGCCAAACGACCTTGCCCGTCGGGGCATCGAAGCAGAATACCGAATCTTTGTCCGCCGCATTACCCATCGTATAAACGTGATTGCCCACGACCGACATCGACGAAAACCCCGTCCCCACCGATGCCTTCCAAAGCCGCTTCGGCCCTTCCGCCGGCCACTTCGTCATCCAACCCGTCTCGCTGGAAATGCCGTTGTAATTTGGCCCGCGCCAATTCGGCCAATCATTAGCCTGCGCGCAAGCAACCGAGAGAAAAACGGCAAGAGCGGCCAGTGTGCGAGTCATGAAAGCAAGTTTGCCTTTGCACGTCCCCTTGTCAATTGCAGGACGAAACTCGCCACCTCGAGCTCGCCATCTTCACGAATCGATCAATCCCCGCATCGCGCGCAACAGCACCTTCAACGGGGCCGGTTTTTGGAGAAAGACCGTTTTCGTGTTGCGAAACACTTCCGAATCTTTACCCGTGGTTTCCGAACCGTAACCGCTGATCAGGATGACTTTAAGATCCGGCCGCTCATGGCGCAACAGCACAACCAACTCGCGTCCGGTAATACCGCCGGGCATAACGAGGTCGGAGATCACGACGTCGATTTCCTTGCCATGCTCGCGCCAAAAATCGAGCGCTTCGGGACCACCGCCTGCTTCGTGCAGTTTGTATCCAAAGTTCTCCAGCATCCTTCGCATAATAAAACGAACCGCGGCGTCATCTTCGACGAGCAGAATCGTTTCGTCACCATTAAGCGATTTTTCGTCTTCGGCCACGCTGGCCATTTCGGCTTGCGACGCGCGCACCGCCGGCAGGTAAATGCGAAAGGTCGTCCCCGCGCCGGGCTGGCTTTGCACATCAATCCAGCCCTGGTGTTGCTCGACGATCCCGTAAGCGGAAGCGAGGCCCAGGCCGGTGCCCTTGCCCGGTTCTTTGGTAGTAAAAAACGGTTCGAAAATATGGCGGAGATTTTCGAGCGCAATACCTGTGCCAGTGTCGCGAATGCTCAAACAAACAAATTCGCCGGCGCGGGCGCGCGGGCTGATTTGAAGCGGATCAGCAATCGTAGTTTGTTCGGTGCTGATGTGCAATTGTCCGCCGCGCGGCATTGCGTCGCGCGCGTTGATCACCATATTGAGCACGACTTGTTCGAGCATGCCGCTATCGCCCTGAATGAACGGCAATGCCTCCGACCGATGGAACTGCAGCCGAATGTCCTCACCAATGATGCGTTGAAGCATGCGGGTAAGATTCGAAATCATGTCGTTCAAAAGCAGGGGTCGCGAGTCCATTACTTTTTTGCGACTGAAAAGAAGGAGTTGCGCCGTCAAATTGGCGGCCCGTTCGGCGGCGGAAATAATTTCGCTAAGACTTTCTTTAACGCGCGGATCGGACTGCGGTTCGGCCAACAACAACTCGGCGTTGCAACCGATGACCGTCAGCAAATTGTTGAAATCATGCGCTACACCGGCGGCCAGTTGGCCGACCGCTTCCATTTTTTGAGCGTGCCGGTATTGCTCCTCGAGCGTGCGCTGGCGAGTGATGTCCTGGGCGACACCGGCGATGCGATAAATTTTCCCGGCGGAATCGCGCACCGGAAACGCCCGCTCCCGAATCCAACGCACTCCGCCATCCGGCCGGACGATGCGGTATTCAACTTGGTAATCGCCCTTCAACTGCTCGGCCGCGACGGATGAAGTGCGGATGCGTTCACGGTCTTCAGGATGAATGGCATCGAGCCACGAATCGGGATGCGCGAACCAACTGTCGCGCGTCTGTCCCCAAATTTTTTCGTAAGCGGGACTAATATAAATCATCTCCGACTTGGTGAAACTCGTCAGCCAGCACACTTCATCGATACTTTCGGTCACCTGCCGGAAACGGCTTTCGCTCTCGCGCAGCGCCAGCTCAGCTTTGCGCCTTTCCGCGCGCTCGCTCGCTTCCTGCAACGCGCGGCGCACCGCCGGACCCAGCCGCGCGACGCGATCTTTCAGAACGTAATCCGTCGCACCGCCGCGCAGACTTTCGACCGCGCGCTCTTCGCCGATCGTGCCGGATACAATGATGAAAGGAATTTCCAACGCCGACTCGTGCAAAATTTTCAGCGCTTCCTGTGTCGAAAATGTCGGCAGGCTGAAGTCGGAAAAAATCACGTCGATGTCTGTCGCCAACGCGCAACGGTATTGTTCTTCGTTCTCGACACGTTTCGAAGTGGGCTCGAATCCCGCGCGGCGCAACGCCCGTTCGAGCAGCGTCGCGTCATCGGCGGAGTCTTCGATGATAATAATATGCAGCGGCGTTGGTTTATTCACGCGTTTGGTTTTTGTGAATTTTGAAGAGACGACACGCGGGAGGCAGCGCGCCTCCTCCGCCTCGTGACTGCACTGCAACAAAGCGGGTGGCCCGGCCTCAGGTAACCAAAGCGGATGAGCTTGGTTTTAGTAATGCCCATAAAAAGCTCAACTGCGGCGTAATCTGACTAAAATTCTGAAAACCAACGGGTTTGACAATATAATTCTCTGCACCGAGACGTTTACATTCGCGAATGTCATGGCCCTCACTGGAAACAGTCAGGACAATCACAGCGATGTGGCCCGTGCGCGGATCACGTTTTATACGCCGCAGAACTTCGATGCCGCTGACCTTGGGCAAATTGAGATCAAGCAGAATCACCTGCGGCAATTCCAATCCTTTGCGATTGGCATACGCACCAGTACCGAACAAAAAATCCAATGCTTCCTGACCGTCGCGAACGGTGTGGACGGGATTAATGATGCGCGCTTCGGCAAACGCGCGAACCGTCAACGCCGCGTCGCTCGGGTTGTCTTCGACGAGAAGGATGTCGACAACCGTTGACGGCGCGCCAGAGCGGGACGACTTAACATCGCCAGCGGCGTCCGACAACAAAGCGGAGACAGACACGCGTAGCGCTTTGGCCAGCTTGTCGACGCTGCGCAACGTGATGTTGCGCCCGCCTCGTTCTATGCCAGCAATATATGTTCGATGCAAATCGGCACGTTCAGCAAGTTCCTCCTGGGATATGCCCAGTTGAAGTCGCATTCGGCGCACTGTATTGCCAAACCGTTCGGTTAAAGCCATATCAGAGAGTTAGTGGGCCAGAGCATGCCCCGTTGCCGTAACACTCCACAATAGACTACAAATAACAATCTATGTCGCCCTCAGCTATAATATTACCCCATATCGGCGATTCCGCTATCACCGACTCAGTGCTTTTTTACCAGTGGATGACACTACACGTTTTTCATCGAAGCGTCGATTTTAAACGTTAATCGCGCGCCGAGCACGCTTGTCGTGAAACATTTTGCCCTCTACATTAAGCGGTGCAAATTTTTCGCACCAGGTGCCGAACTTTCGGGGTTGACGATTTTTGCAGCGAACCGCAACGTGACAGCTTGTCGAAGGAATGAAGACCATCCTGTTTATTTGCACAGGTAATATTTGCCGCAGCCCCATGGCTGAAGGCCTCTTTCGCCATGCCACCCGCGGCTCCAATGAATACCGCGTCTATTCAGCCGGCGTCGGCGCCTGCGAAGGACAGCCACCCAGTCTCAACGCGGTCCGCGCCTTGCGCGAATTGGGCATCGATATTTCGCACCAACGCAGCCGCATGCTCACCGCCGAACTGGTCGACGAAGCCGATTTTATCCTCGGCATGACCCATAGTCATGTCGACACCGTCAACCTGCTCTTTCCGCACGCGTCGGAAAAAACTTTCTTGTTGCGCGAATTTGACGAAACGCTCGATGAATTTGAAAAGGACATCAGCGATCCCATCGGCGGCTCGTTCGAAACCTACGCCTATACCCGCGATCAAATCGAACAGGGCATTTTGTCGATGCTCAATTTCCTCCAACAAACCAGCGCGCCCGAACACACCGATGTGCAGCAACAGCGCACCGAAAAAGTCACTTTCGCCATCGGCGCCGACCTTGCCGGGTTCGAGTTGAAGGAATATGTCAAAGACCTGTTGCAGGCCAAAAGCATCAGCTTTCACGATTTGGGCACCAACTCAGCCGAATCGACCGATTACCCCGATTACGCGCGACTGGTCTCCGAAGCCGTCGCCGACGGCACTGCCGAACTCGGATTATTAATTTGCTCGACCGGCGTCGGCATGAGCATGGCCGCGAACAAAATTTCAGGCATCCGGGCGGCGTTAGTGTTTGATGAAAATATGGCATCCCTTTGCCGACGTCATAACAATGCCAACGTGCTTTGCCTCGGAGCCAGCGTCGTCCCGCCGGACCGCGCGCGCAGTATTGTCCTGACGTTTCTCCAATCAAAATTTGAAGGCGGCCGCCACGAGCGCCGCGTTAATAAAATGGAACCACATTCCACACCCACCAATCTCAAGTTGAAACACATCGACCCTGAAATCGCCGACGCCATTTTT
>JAICXV010000624.1 GCA_025934545.1 Verrucomicrobiia bacterium | reverse complement strand
TGACCGGCGACGGCGTCGCGTAACTGTTCACGTCGTTGCCGAGCGGTTCGGGGTTGTCGCTATGGAACAGTTTTTTGTTAACGAGAATTTTTCCCGAATTCTCATCGACACAAATAACAAAGAAATCGTGACCGTCGGGGTCCGCCGTCGTCATCCAAATTTTGCCATCGGCAACCACGGGCGTCGACCAACCACGCAACGGAATGGCGGTTTTCCATTTGATATTTTCCTTCTCGCTCCAATGCAGCGGCAGCCCGGTGTTGGGCGCGTGACCGTTCTGAGTCGGGCCGCGCATTTCCGGCCAATCAACTTTCGCGCGCGTGGTCACACACGCGGCCAGGAGCAAGAGACAAAAAATGCGCATGGAAAAAGAATGATGCGAAGCAATTCCAAAGCAAGCCTCGGAATCGACAATCGGATTCTGTTTCGATAGCGTCCGAGTAATGTTTATCCGCGTTTTTCTTCTGATGGTCAGCATCTGCTTCGCGTCGGCAGCGGCGCAATTGCCAAAAGTTCGCATCGCAAACGACGGACGCACATTTGTGACCGACGACGGCAAACCGTTTGTTCCGTTTGGCGTGAATTATTACCGACCGGGCACCGGTTGGGCGCCGCAGATTTGGAAGACATTCGACGCCGAAGCTACGCGCAAAGATTTCGCGCGCATGAAAGAACTCGGGATCAACTGCGTGCGCGTCTTCTTAACGTATCACTCGATGCACTCCGAACCCGGTGAACTGAACACCAACGGCATCGCCAAATTTGATCAATTTCTCGACATCGCGGAAAACGCTGGAATTTACGTCCATCCCGCCGGGCCGGAATTTTGGGAAGGTCCGCCGAATTGGAGGCCGGTCGCACTGGAAGACGAACGCACGCTCAATCACACTTGTGAATTCTGGAAAAAATTCGCGGCGCGTTATCGCAATCGTCACGTCATCTTTGCCTACGATCTCAAGAACGAACCGAGCATTAACTGGAACAATGAAATCGTTGTACGACGCTGGAACGATTGGTTGAAAAAGAAATACGTCACACCCCAAAGCCTCAACCTCGCCTGGCGCGTGACTAACAATATCGCCTTCGGCAAAATTCCAGCTCCCAAACCTAACGATGCCTTGCGCAATCCCGAGTTGCTCGATTACCAACATTTCCGCGAAGACATCGCCGACGAATGGACCAGCCATCAAGTCGCGGCGATCAAATCCGCCGATCCCGATGCGCTCACCACCGTCGGCTGTTTGCAAACGACCGTGCCCTCGCGTTATTGGGAAAGTATCGCCGACTTCACCGGCTTCGTTCCCAAACGGCAGGCGCGTTATTTGGATTTTCTGGAAATTCATTTCTATCCCTCCGAAGGCGGCGGTTACGAATACCAAACTCACGCCGGCGAACTCGCCAACCTCGCCTATCTCGAAGGCATCGTGCGCGAAGTCGCCAAAGTCGGGAAACCCGTTGTGATGGCTGAGTTCGGATGGTACGGCGGCAAAGAAAAACCGAAGTTCGACCACGGCGCGCATCCGCTCGGCACCGAAGAGCAACAAGCACAATTTCTAAAACACGAAATCGAAACGAGCGCGGGCTTCGTCGTCGGTTGGCTCAACTGGGGCCTTTACGACCATCCCGGCGCAGGCGATTGCAGTGAGCTAACCGGCTTGCTCGGCGTTGACGGCCACGTCAAAGAATGGGGCAAAACATTCCACGAACTTTCGAGCCGTTATACCGGCACCATCATTCCACCGAAAAAAATCGGCCCACGTCCCGATCTCGATTGGGACGCCTGCATCACCAGCAGCGGCGCAACGGACAAATTCCGCAAGGCATATCGCGAAAGATTTCTCGCCGAGCACAAATAATCGCATCGCGGGTCGGCCCATTGGTAAAAAGCGAAAATCCACCTGACAACCGAAATTCGGACACCGCGACGCACCCCTATTTAAATGACAAACAAGGGCAATAAGAGTAGCTTGGATGGATCACTGTGACCGAGCGACGCCATTTCTTCCGCCCGTTATTGTTGCTCCAGGCAATGCTGGCTTTCACTACTGGCGTGTTCGCGGCGGATAACGCAATTTTGGTTTCACAGTCTATCAGCAACGGCACACCGGTCCTGCCTCGCACTGTTTTTACGCAAACGTGGACGTTTCAAAATACCGGAACAACGACATGGGCGGCGGGCTCCAGTTATACATTAAACCTAGTCGGGTCAGATTCACTCGGCGCCATTCCGCTCCATACAAACACCACAAGGACCTATTCGACCGTCGCGCGAATTTTCAGCGGCACATCCATTGCACCCGGCGCGCAAGGCTCGTTTAAAATGATGTTCATCGCGCCCGAAAAACCGGGAGTCGTCACCAACGTTTTCCAACTCAACAATTCCAGCGGTGTCTTTTTCGGCCCGCTCGTTTCCGTCCAAATCAACGTCCTCACCAACGGCTCGACCAAGCGTAGCCGCACTTGGGAGCGTCAGTACCTCGACCATTCACCGGTGACCTACGAATATCTTCCGGGCGAGGTGATCGACAA
Source organism: Verrucomicrobiia bacterium (assembly GCA_025934545.1). Taxonomy (GTDB): domain Bacteria; phylum Verrucomicrobiota; class Verrucomicrobiia; order Limisphaerales; family Palsa-1400; genus JAICXV01. Next base: position 79 of record JAICXV010000624.1, on the reverse strand, counting down.
GCTCACATTGAACGTCGCGGCTGCGGCCATCGTGACCTACTCAATGGATTTCGTCGGCGGCGGCGCGAGCACGGACACT
>JAICXV010000129.1 GCA_025934545.1 Verrucomicrobiia bacterium | reverse complement strand
ATAGGCACCTCCTTTCTGCTGCGGTGATGCAAGGAGCGCGGACTTTAGTCCGCTTCGGCATTGTATGAAACTGGCTCATATCTGGTTCAATGTTGAAGCGGACTAAAGTCCGCGCTCCGGACCACTAAAGCCGTCGCGCCCAAATGTTGCGGTAACGCACCGCATGGCCATGGTCCTGGAGGATCAATGGACCTTGTTCGGCGACGCCGGTGAAATTCGCGGCGCGCGTGGGTTCGCCTTTGATTTCGGTGTGATCTTGAACGAGCGCGCCGTTGTGCAGCACGGTGAACGAGCCGGATTGAACTTTTCCGTCAGCGGTTTGTTTTGGCGGATGGAAAATGATTTCGTAGGTCTGCCATTCGCCGGGCGGGCGGCACGCATTCACCAACGGCGCGGAGATCCCATAGATGGCGGCGGTCTGGCCGTTTGGATAAGTCTTATTGTTATAACAATCGAGTACCTGCACTTCGTAACGGCCTTCCAAATAAACGCCGCTATTGCCGCGGTCCTGGCCGGTGCCGTGGGCTGGAGTTGGTTCGGCAAATTCGACATGCAACTGCACGTCGCCGAATTCGTCTTTGCTGAAAATATTTCCCGTGCCCTTGGCGACTTCGAGGATTCCATCGTGGACCTTCCATTTCGGTTGGTCGCCAGTCTCAGTTTTCCAATGCGACAAATCTTTGCCGTCGAAAAGGACGATGGCATCCGACGGGGGCGCGCCGTCTTTGCCGGGCGTGATGACTTTGGGCTCTTTTTCGGCAGGAGCGTCCGCCGCAAATACGCTGAAGCTCAAAAGAGAAATTGAAAGCAAATGCGTGAATTTCATTTCCGCATCGTAACTGGTTGACTCAATTACGCCAACAATTTGGTGACAAGTTCGCCGTGAACGTCCGTCAGACGGAAGTCGCGACCCTGGAAGCGATAGGTCAATTTGGTGTGTTCGAGTCCGAGGAGATGCAGGATGGTAGCATTCAAATCGTGAACGTGAACGGGGTCGACGCTGGCGTTGAACCCAAATTCGTCGCTCTCGCCTAAAGTGATTCCTGGTTTGATGCCGCCGCCGGCCATCCACATGGTGAACGCGTTTGGGTGATGGTCGCGTCCGTCGTCGCCCCCCTGGACCATGGGCGTGCGGCCGAATTCGCCGCCCCAGATCACGAGCGTATCCTCTAACATTCCGCGTTGTTTCAAATCCTTGATCAAGGCAGCACAAGCCTGGTCGGTATTTTTACAATTCTTTTTGAGATCGGCGACGAGGTTGCCGTGTTGGTCCCAGGCTTCGTGGTAAAGTTGAACAAATCGCACGCCGCGTTCCACGAGTCGGCGGGCGAGGAGGCAATTATTGGCGAACGACGATTTGCCGGGCTCAGCGCCATACATTTCCAGGGTCGTTTTGGATTCTTTGGAAATATCCATCAACTCCGGCGCGCTCGTTTGCATGCGGTAGGCCATTTCGAATGAGTTGATGCGCGTCGTGATTTCTGGATCGCCGGTGATATCAAAATGTTTGAGGTTGAGATTGCGGACGGTGTCGAGCGTGTCGCGCTGCATCTCGGCATCGACGCCTTTTGGATTCGACAAATATAAAATGGGGTCACCCTGGCTGTGGAAGAGAACGCCTTGATAAACCGATGGCAAAAATCCCGAGCCCCAATTCGACGCGCCGCCGCTGGTACCTTTTGGGCCGGAACTGAAAACGACAAACGCGGGCAGGTCGCTGGTTTCGCAACCGAGCCCGTAAGTCGTCCATGCGCCAATGCTGGGCCGGCCGAATTGTTGCGAACCGGTGTTCAAGAAGATTTGCGCGGGCGCGTGATTGAAGGCGTCGGTCTTCATCGATTTGACGATGGCAATGTCATCGACGACTTGTGCGAGGTTCGGCAACAGTTCGGAAAGTTCGGCGCCGGCTTTGCCGTATTTGGCGAACTTGAATTTCGGTCCTAACAATTTCGACTGCGGATTGATGAACGCGGCGCGATAGCCTTTCAATAATTCCGGGGGAGGGAGCGTGCCGCTGAATTTCGCGAGTTGCGGTTTGTAATCGAACAAATCCAAATGGCTCGGAGCACCGGCCATGAACAGGTAAATGACTCGTTTGGCTTTTGGTGCAAAGTGCGGCGCTTTAGGTGCGAGTGGATTGATTAGTGCGGATTTTCCTGCCGCAAAAAGTTTTTGATTGAGGAGCGAACCAAGCGCGATGGTGCCCAGGCCGACGCCACATTGTTTGAAGAACCAGCGGCGAGTAATCGCTTTGCATTGTTCGTTGAAAAAGTGCTCCGGCGTGGTCATGGCTACTCCTTCGTAATTGTTTCGTCGAGATTCAGCAACGCGCGCGAGATGACGGTGTAAACGGCGAGCTGCGTCGGCGTGGTGCCGGCTGGAAGATTCTCCGGCTTTTCGTTTTTGCCGGTGGAGAGTTCGTTTGGATTAATCCAACCATCGGCGATGCGTTGTTGCTGTCGCTTCAGCAACCCGAGCAACTCGCTTTTCTCATCGGGCGCGGGCAGGCGACCAAGCGTGCGACGAAACGCGTAACTGATTCTCGAGTCGTCTGTCTTGCCACCTTCGGCGAGGGTTCGTAAGGCGAGCGCTTGTGCGCATTCCATGAACATAGGTTCGTTCAACGTCGTGAGCGCCTGAAGCGGCGTGTTCGAACGCATTCGCCGGACGCAGGAGTAATCGCCGTTGGGAGTGTCGAACGCTTGCAATGCCGGGAACGGCGTGGAGCGCCGACGGAATGTATATATGGCGCGGCGATATCTATCGGGCCCCGTCGCTTCAGGCCATTCGAACGGAGCGTAGCTGGCGGGCGGTTGGAAAAGGAAAGCGGGCGCAGGCGAGTAAACACTTGGGCCGCCGATATTGGTCGTGAGCAGTCCACTTGCCGCCAGCGCGATGTCGCGGACAATTTCGCCATCGACGCGCAAGCGCGGGCCGCGTGCGAGCAGTCGATTGTTCGGATCGCGGTCGCGTAACTCTGGAGTGACGCGCGAAGACTGGCGATACGTTGAAGAATTGAGAATGAGGCGGTGAATGTGTTTAAGGCTCCAATTGTTGTCCATCAACTCGCACGCCAGCCAGTCCAACAACTCTGGATGCGACGGCGCTTCCGCGCGCGTGCCGAAATCTTCCGGCGTAGCGACGAGGCCGGTCCCGAAATAAGATTGCCAGAGGCGATTGACGATCACGCGCGCTGTCGTGGGTGAACGCCGGTCAACCAACCAATTTGCGAAATCCAAACGCGTTGAGCCGTTTGATTTCATCGGGTGTAAAAATGCCGGAACGCCGGGTGTGACTTCTTTCTGTGGTTTAAGAAAATCGCCGCGAGTAAGAATATGTGTGTCGCGTGGATTTTCCCGCGCGATTAAAGCGAACGCCGTTTCCCCGTTCGGCCAATCTTTCCAAAGCCATTCGATTTTATCGTTCGCTTCTTTCCATTCAGGAACTGTTGTGCGCCAGTAGCTGAAAATCGTTGCGACCTGTCGCGGTGTTCTTCGTTGATGAGGAATTGCAAAGATGTCGCGGACAGGTTTTGGCACCGGGTCAGCGACGATCGGTCCCGCATTCGTCGTGACCGAAACGCGGAAGCGACCGAGATTGTTGTTCATCAACTCGTCGCTGTTCCAACCGCCGTGATTTTGTTCCAGATAAAGTTCGAAAATTGTTCCACCGGCATAGCCCATCGGCTTTTCACATTGGAAGACGGCTTTGCGCGGCTGATTGCGTCGACCCGCGCCAGCATCGATGCCCCATGCCGTGTCGCCATTGCCATCGATAGCGTACTTGGCAGGGCCAGTGACGCGGTGGCGATCCGATTTGTCGTAGAAATTTGGTTCCAGTTCGCGTTCGGGTTGTTCATAGTCCGATGTGGCAGAGGTGAATTTCACTTTCGAAACATTGGTGCGGGCGAGGACCGACGCGACTTCGACACGAAACTCAGTCAACGCACAGGTTCCTTTGAAGGAACGTCCAGGGCCGTTGCAGGGAAGGTTGCCATCGTTAAGTAATTCAATTTGAAACGCGGTGACGTTGCTGATGGTATTATTCGTCGACCAGAAAATCGCGGTGTGCTTGGTGGGCGCGTATCCCTGGGCCAAGATCGAACCATCTTTTTGCATCAAATACTTTTGTCCGCCGGTGCTAATGTCCTCAATGCGCGGCGCGAGCGTTATCCAGTTCGGTTGGTTAGTCGTGACGCTGTCTTCCCACTTCGCCATGCGGGCCTGCCAATCGGCGGTTTTCGCTTTCAGCCCATCTTCAATCTTCGCCATGGCTGTGCGGAGATTTTCGACCTTCATTAATTCGTCTGGTTTGTAAACGACCCGTTGCGCGTCGTAGTCATTATTGATGAAGGCGAACATCCGGTAGTATTCCTCTTGGGTCAGGGGATCGAATTTGTGGTTGTGGCATTGGGCGCATTGAATCGTCAGGCCGAGAACACTTTTGCCAATGCAATCCATGCGATCGAACATGGCTTCCATACGAAATTGTTCGGGATCAACGCCGCCTTCTTCGTTGATCATCGAGTTGCGCAAGAAACCGGTCGCGACAATTTGGTCCTGTGTTGCGTTCGGTAATTCGTCGCCGGCGAGTTGTTCGATAACGAATTGGTTATAGGGCAGGTCGCGGTTGAACGCGTTGATCACGTAATCTCGGTAGAACCAAACCATGCGGCGTTTGTCTTTTTCGTAACCATCCGAATCGGCATAACGCGCGGCGTCGAGCCAATGGCGTCCCCATCGTTCGCCGTAATGGGGAGAGGCAAGCAAACGTTCGATCTGTTTGTCGTAAGCATCTTTGCTTTTATCGGTGAGAAACGCATCGACTTCCGCAATCGACGGCGGCAAACCGATTGAATCCAAACTTAATCGCCGCAACAAAGTGGTTTTGTCGGCTTCGGGCGATGGTTTCAGTTTCTCTTTCTGCAACCGCTGCAGGACAAAAGCATCGATCGGGTTTCGTATCCAGCGATCTTTCAATTGCGGGACAGCAGGGCGGACGGGCGCACGAAACGCCCAATGATTGGTCGCTCGTTCTGCTCGGCTAGACAACACGAGCGCAAACGCAACGATCAACCAACAACCTGCCGGAGAAATTCTCACCGCTGACTATTATTGCGGTATTGGCGCTATCAGTCATTCAGATTTTGCCGTTTTTTCGTATGGGCAACCTCGCCAAATACCCCGCAGTCATCTGCGATTAATACCTCGCGCCAGTTCAGACATCCACCTCGTCGAATGCGGGAATCGCCCTGACACGGATTAATCAAGCTTTCACCACCTGAGTTTGAGCAAGCGCCTCATTGCTGGTGGTTAGGCTGGTGCGGTAGGTTTTAAACAAGGAGATTTATGAAAAACGTCGCGCATATTTGCCAGCGGCAGAACGGGTTGGATGGGCGGTTAAAGATGTTTGCACCGCGTTTCATTCCATCTCTTCCGGAACAAAGCATCAGCTTGTCATGCTCGCGTTGGAGTATTGGCAGGAAACTCAAAGTGAAAGTGCTGGTCAGCGATGTCGCAGAAAAAACCAGTTAAACACCCGGCGCAAAAGCAGTCGAAGCAGCCGGGGCGCGAACACCAGATGCGTCCAAAACCGCAGGCACTTCCGCGTGAAGCCTCGGCGGGAAAACTGAAGGGCAAAGTTGCGCTGATCACCGGTGGGGATAGCGGCATCGGTCGCGCAGTAGCGGTCTTGTTCGCGCACGAAGGAGCCGATGTTGGCATCGTTTATCTCAACGAACATAAGGACGCAAAGGAAACAGTCCGACTCGTCGAGCAGGAAGGGCGCGAATGCATCGCGATCGCGGGCGATGTTGGCGACGAAAAGTTTTGTCGCCAAGCGGCCCGGAGCGTTGTTAAAGAGTTCGGTCATCTCGACATTCTGGTCAACAACGCCGCCGAACAGCACCCAACCGAGAACTTGGAGAAGGTCACTGACAAACAGTTGCGGCGAACATTTGAGACAAATATCTTTTCGTATTTCTATTTCTGCAAAGCTGCGTTCCCACATTTGAAAAAAGGCTGCACCATCATCAATACAACGTCGGTCACTGCTTATCGCGGCAGTCCGCATTTGCTGGATTACGCCTCGACGAAAGGAGCAATCGTGGCCTTCACACGTTCGCTGGCCAAGGCGCTCGCTGAGAAAGGAATTCGGGTCAATGGCGTGGCACCCGGCCCGATTTGGACACCGCTGATTCCGTCGACTTTTCCACCGGACGAAGTCAAAGACTTTGGCACCGACGTTCCGATGAAACGGGCCGGTGAACCAGTGGAAGTTGCGCCCTGTTATTTATTCCTCGCGTCGTCCGATTCTTCTTACATGACCGGACAGGTGCTTCATCCCAATGGCGGCGAGGTTGTGAACGGCTAATTTATGAACGGCGAATATTCCGCGCGCCGGACGCACAATCGGTGGTGGCAGATTCTTCTCGTATTTGTTCTCGTCCTGCCGTTGTTACTTCTCTTGATGACGCCGCTGTTTCATTCGTCTAGTGAGATGATGGTGGTGTTTACACTCATCCTGGTTGCGACAGTTGTGCTGCTGTGGCTGGCAACACGCCGACGAACTGTCGCTGCTGCCGCCGCGCCACCAATCTTGCCCCGTCCATTGGACGCGAGCGAAATTCCGGCGACGATTCACGAAATCCTCGACGTTAAAGAGGCGGTGGCCGAGGATGACT
>JAICXV010000730.1 GCA_025934545.1 Verrucomicrobiia bacterium | reverse complement strand
TGCCGACGAGGGGCAGCCGGCATCCTTCATTGCACTGGCCCATCATCGCCAACGCCGTCTTCACTGGAACGGGATTCGTTTCGATAAATAAATCTTTGAACAACGGATACAACTGGTCGTGCAATTTCAGCGCGCGCGCGGTATCGCCTTTGGCAAATGCTCTGACCATTTGCGAAACCTGTTTCGGAACCACGTTCGAAGCAACGCTGATCACGCCGTGCGCACCCAGCGCCATAAACGGCAACGTTAACGCATCGTCACCCGAAAAAATCGCAAACCGTTTGCCGAGTTTCGCGCGCAATTGACTGACGCGGTCGGGATTGCCGCCCGCTTCTTTAATGCCGACAATTTTCGGACTCACCGCTGCCAGGCGATGGACTGTCTCGACCGCGATCTCAACACCGCAGCGTGACGGAATACTGTACAAAATGATCGGCAACTTGGTCGCGCGACTGACTTCCAGGAAATGTTGAAACAAACCTTCCTGGCTCGGCTTGTTATAATATGGCGCGACCTGGAGCGAGGAATCGGCTCCCGCTTTTTCGGCTGCCTGCGTCAGATAAATTGCTTCACTCGTCGAATTGCCGCCCGTTCCGGCCATGACATGGATTCGTCCGCGCGCAAATTCCACCGCTTTGGCGATGATGTCGATGTGCTCCTGATAATTTACGGTTGGCGATTCCCCTGTTGTTCCAACCGGCACGATGCCGTCGATTCCACCCTTGATTTGGGCGTCAATCAGGCGTCGAAAAGCCTTCGGATCGAACTGGCCACGGTTAAATGGCGTGACGATTGCTGTATAGGTTCCAGTCAACATACTTAAGAAAAGAGTTGTAACTTAGGACACGCGAGGGGTTTGGCGAGCATTTTTGTCGGACATCCGACGTGTCTTTTACTTGCAACATGCGCAACTTGAGTGAGTTGCGTATTTTTATTGTCTTTTAGCCAATGGTTACTACAGTTGCGAGAAGCGGCGTAAAATCGACGCAAATGCAAGCAAAGCTAAATCCGGGAGAGGAGGCCCAGCTACGGCAAACAGTGGAAATGTTTGAGGTAATTACCCAAACACAGCCACTGGATTACCAATCTTTGGACATTCTCAAGGAGGCTTACTTCAAACTTGGCATGCATAGCGAGGTCGTCGCGACTTGCCGCCGCATCGCCAACGCCTACGTTCAACTCGGCCAGCTTTCCTCGGCCATCATGGAATATGAAACGATCTTACAGATCATTCCTGATGACACGGACGCACAAGCGGCCATCAAACAGCTTTCTTCTCGCGCCGAGAACATCAACAAAACGACCGCGCCTGAACCGGAACTGCACAAGGAACCCGCCAAAGGCGCCGCCGCCGGCCCACCGGATGAAGGCAAGGCGGTCATGCGCAAATTGTTCGTTGAAGGAAAGATTATCTCCGACGCTGATTTCGAAACGTATTGGCCAAAAATTAATTTACAGGATCAGCCCGCCAAGGCCATCGAACCTTTTGTCCATCTCATTGCCGAAAAGGACCTCGTGCAGATCGATCGCTCCATGCGCATTATGTCCGACCGATCCAAAATGCCTTTCATGCCGATTGGCCGGTACGATCTCGACATCGAATTGGCCCGCAGTTTTCCGCGCGCGACTTGTTTGCGTTGGTGCGTCCTGCCCTTTGACCGGATGAGCAAGTCACTCATGGTCGGGACGGCGAACCCATTCAACAAAGTCGCCATGGCAGAGATCGAAAAAGCGGCAAAGTGCCGCGTGCTCTGGTATCTCGTGCCGCCCCAGGATTTGATCAAAACCCTCGCCAAAGCGTTTTTCAAATAACCCATGCCACCCGTCAAATCATTCGGAGAACGCATCGCCGATACACTCGTCGAAGACGGGCTGTTGACGGTGGACCAGGTCGCCGCGTTGGTCGAGCGGCAGAAAAAAGACGGCACACGACTCATCAAG
>JAICXV010000444.1 GCA_025934545.1 Verrucomicrobiia bacterium | reverse complement strand
TTGTCCGGATTGACTTGATTGATCCTGGGTCGACGAACTCGATGAGCTGCTCGCCGCACCTTGTTGACCTTGGGTCGAACCCTGGTCTTGCGAAGATCCCGCGCCGGCCGGTTCACTGATGCCGCCCTGTTGTTGCGCCATTTGCAAGTGATGTTGCAAACCGGCCACGTTTTGTTGCGCGAATTGCTTTACATCAGAATCCGTGTTGCTTTGCGCCGCCTGTTGATACAGCGAAATGGCATGGCGATGCGCCCGCACCTGCCCGCTCATGAAACGCTTGTCGAAATCGGAACCCGAAAGGCTCGTCAATTCATCAATCATGCGTTGATGTCGCGCATCCAATTGATCATTGATCGTGACATTCTTTTGGTCGGCCAACTTCTTGAGTTGATCCAACGCTTGCTGATGGTCTTGCACCAGGCTTTGCGCGAAATCTTTCGTCTGCTGATTTTGCGCTTTTTGTTGTGCCAATTGACCTTCTTTAACTTCGGTCAAGTTTTCCTGATAGGCCATCTTGATGAACTGTTGCGGATCTTGCGCAATCGCACTGATGCTCTGGGCGCCTGCCGGGTCTGCGGTTGTTCCAGTTGTGGAACTAAAACTGCCGCTCGTTTGGCCCGAAGTCCCTGTGCCGGCTGTGCCTGCCGTGCCCACGCCAAATTGTCCGGAAGTGCTGGATTGTCCCGCCTGTCCTGCCTGTCCACTTTGATCAGTCGACGTCGAAGACTGCCCGGATACACCGGCCTGGCCTGGTTGCTGTTGCTGTGATTGATCTGTCGAGCTGCTCGAGCTCTGCTGGTTTTGTTGATCGTCAGCCCAGACGACCGCTGCGCCCAAAAGCAGTCCGGCGGCGGTGATATTGGCTGCGAATTTCCCGATGTTTCGTTTCATAGTATGCCTTGGTTTAATGTTTGTGGGAGTCGGCTTTTCGTCTTCTCCTCCTTGTGTGACTCGGCGAATCTATTGCCGCATCAGTGCATCGCAATTAGGACAAACTCTGTTTTGCTCCTGAGGGAATTTTACCGAGGGATAGTGTTTACTGTGTGGACGACGAAATCGGTATGGGTTCCCCCAGATGTCGCGCTCCCCGATGCCAAACATAAACGTCGCAAACCGCCAAAACGCGCGCCGCAACTTCACGCAGCTCCATGTTGCGCGTCCAAACCGGCGGCAGTTTCTCTCCGCAAAAAACCACCGGCTCAATCCCAAAATGTCGCGCTAAAAAAATCGAGCGCGCCGCATGAAAATCTTCGGTGACGATCGTCAGCTTCGTTTGCCCAAAAATTTTTCGCGCGCGCTCCATCGAATCGAGCGTGCGCAACCCGGCGTAATCAAGCGTGATTTGCGACTTGGCCACGCCCAGCTTCAACAACGCATTCTGCATTTCTGTCGGCTCGTCGTAATTGCGGATGTGATTGTCCCCGCTTACAAGAAGATGTTTCGCCTTTCCCGATTTGAGCAGCGCAGCAGCAGCATTCACGCGCACGACAAAATGAAGATTGGTATGTCCCGCCGCCGTTAACGGTCCGGTGCCGAGCACCAGCGCCACGTCATTACGCGGAACGGCCGCGACATCCGCGTATATATATGGTCGCGCCGCGCACACCATCCACAGGTTTGCTGTCGTAACAACCAGTGCGAGGAACAAAAAGAAAATCGCAAAAACGCGCCAGCGCGTGGCGCACCATTTCAAGAACCGCATCACTCCTCCTTGAGGGGATGCTGCATCAACGGCCAGAAACCCTCAATCTTTTAGTAAACGACGAGTGAGCGCACGGGAAAATCGGACAAGCGTTTGCGCCCTTCAAGGAAACTCAATTCGATAACAAAATTCATCTCCAAAATTTCCACACCGATATGTTTCATTAAATTGGCCGCCGCTAGAGCGGTTCCACCCGTCGCGAGCAAATCGTCGATCAATAGAACGCGGCTGCCTTTTTTCAACGCATCGACGTGAATGGCAATCGTGTTGGATCCGTATTCCAGATCGTAACTTTCTTCGAAGGTTTGAAATGGCAGCTTGCCTTTTTTGCGCACCGGGATGAATCCACATTGCAACTTCAGCGCCGCTGCCGCCGCGAAAATAAATCCGCGCGCATCGATTCCGACAATCGCATCGACCGAGCCCGGCTTGAAATTCTGCGTCAACAATTCAATCGACCCGGCATAAAGACGTGGATCGGCCAGCAACGGTGTGATGTCTTTGAATTGAATCCCCGGCTTCGGGAAATCCGGAATGTTCCGGATCCCTTGCATCAATTCTGGAACGGTTACTTTGGCTGGCGTCATTCGCGTGAACTTAGAGTATCGGTTGCGGATTTAACAGGCCGAAGTTCTATAGGCATCAAACAATCAGCGACAATGTCAATTATAGTCATAGGTTGACATCGGCGCCGTCCGTCAGTTTTATGGAGTTGTTCCAACCGACCATAACCCGATATGGCCACACGCAAACTCGTTTTACTTGCTGAAGATGATGCCGCCGATGTGTTGCTCTGCAAACGCGCGGTGGCAAACACAGGTTTGGATCTCCATTTTTGCAATGTCGCCGACGGACAGACGGCAGCGCAGTGGCTGAGCGGCGAAGGCAAATATGCCGAACGAACCCTTTATCCATTCCCCGTGCTTTTGATCACCGATTTGAAGATGCCCACCAGCGACGGTTTCGATCTCATTCGGTTCGTGCGAACCAGGCCCGAGTTGAAGATGTTGCCCATTATTGTCTATACGGCGTCGGAGCTCGAGCCTGACCGTCTTAAAGCAGCCGCCTTTGGCGCAACGACTTACCTTCCAAAAACCGCGGATCCCGGCCCTTTAATGGAATGTCTCCGCGCCATGCTCGACCCCCGCCTCGCCGCGAAGCTAAGGTCGCTTCGCGGCAAACGGAGCTAAGTTTCAAAAACGTTCCCGCCGAGTTGGCAATCTACCGCTACAAAAGCGCGTAAGATACGCCCCCTCAACTGCTGAGGGGGAATCCCCTACAAAGTTGTGGCACCACCGCTGCTAAATGCTTCATCACACGTGAAGTGAGAAGCGGCGAATTGAATGAAACAATCGAAATATTTGTCAAATATAGCAATCCTGGGCTTCGGCGTGGCCTTGCTCGCGGCCGCGGCGGCCTCGGCTAATGTGACGATCACCGGCGCAACCGGCGGTTCGTCGATTTCAGCGGACAATACCGGCGGTGCATGGACGACATTAACCGGCCCGGTCATGACCGAAGGCAACACCAGCGATATCGGCGGCAACGGCAATACTGGCACGATTGTTATTACTGCTCCGACAGGATTTGTTTTTAACACAGCCGTGACCGTCTCGGTCATCGTGACCGGCGGACCAAATCAAAGTCACAACATCAACGACGTCACTAGCGGCAGCAAGATAACCGCGACCGTTACTGCGACAACGATCACCTTCACCGTCAATGACCATAGCGATGACGTTCCGAATACTCTTACCTGGACAAATATTCAGGTTCGCCCCACCGCCGGCACCCCGCTCGCCAGTGGCGCCTTTATCAAATCAGGAACATGCTCAGTCATTAGTCCGTCCGGTTCATGGGGCACGCTGACCGAAGTCGCCGGCGCTCCGGCCAAAGTCTTTTTCGTGCAACAACCGACGACCGCCCAAGTCGGCGC
>JAICXV010000005.1 GCA_025934545.1 Verrucomicrobiia bacterium | reverse complement strand
ATTGACCAAGCGCGAGCAAAAGACAAACGTCAATCAAGTCCGGATCGCATCGACCACCGCCGTCACTAAACCTAAGCCGACGCCAGCGGTTACGTCTCCAAAACTTCAATCACAAACCAAACCGAAGGACCCGAACCGCGTCGACAAAAACGACATTCTGCTGAACGAAGATCTGGTCGGCCGATTTCAGTTCACGTTGATCGGACGCGAAGACATCGGCGGACGATCGGCGCTGGTTTTGGATTTCAAACCGGCCAACAAAAAGCTGCCCAATAACAATTTCAAAGATCGCTTCATCAACATCGCCGCCGGGCGGCTGTGGGTTGACGAAGAAGATGCCGCGCTGGTCAAAGCCAATCTGCACCTCACCGAAAGGGTAAACGTCATTGGCGGCATTGTTGGCGCGGTCGGCAAATTCAGCTGCACGCTTGATCGCGGTCGGACACCGGACGGTCTTTGGTTCACGCGCGCGATGGACTGGCACCTCGAAGGCCGGGCCCTGCTCGCCCATCGCACGATCGATTACCACGAAGAAAAGACGGGCGTGCGAATCAATTCAGTCCGCTAAACGCGCCCGATTCGCGCGAAAAAAATTTCACCGCAAAGTCGCCCTTTCCTGTCCTTTTCCACCCTTAGTTGCCCTTTCTTGCCCATGTGGGCGAATTAGATTGCCCATTTTGGGCGGATTTTAATCGGAATTCGCCCATAAACGCACAGACGGAACTTAACAGCCCGCCAATGCCGTGTCATTGGGGTACCTTCAAAGAGCAACAGCCGTGATCCCCCCGCGGTCCGCACAAGCCGCGGCTGCGGACACTGCATATCATGCCAGGAAGCAACTACTTGTCAAGCAGGGAAGGAGATTGATTTTAGGCAAAATGTCAACCCACGGATGGACACAGACTCACACAGATAATCTCAATTTACCCTACTTAGAGAGCCTACCGGTCTTTAAAAACTGGCGATCGTTGCCGTTGACGGCTGACTTCAGGCGGCAAACGTGTTCATGCCATTCGGCCTGAATCTTTTCCACGGGACCAATCAGTTCCTCGAACGCCTTCAAATCTCCACCGCGTTCGAACAGTGCCACGGCGTGTTTGCTATAAACCGGATGCTCAAATACAAAATGCGTCAGAGTCCACCAATGCAGGTAATACAGATTGAATTCCTTATCGATGTTCGGCCCGCCTTTACCGGTAATGATCGCGCGCAATGGAATCACAGTTCCGTTGGCCAGGTTGGTTTGCAAATTCGGTGTCTTTGCAATCTCATCGAGCCACCAAACAGGATACGTATTCAAATCAACCGTTCCGACCGCGAGTTGATTGCTCCGCATCCGGCTGCATGCAAAATATTCCGCCAACCCTTCATCCAGCCACTTTTGCAAATCCAAATGCGCGACTTCCCGATTCAATTGGCGCACGCCTTCGTGCAACATCCAGTGATACGGATTAATTTCTTTGTCCGAATAATAGGCATGACAAAGTCCGCGTGAATAAAATGCCTCCGCCCAACCCATACCCGGATTTACTCTTCGAAATTCATCCCGACTTTTGTAAAGACGCAGGCGCAACAGCGAATGATTTGGCGTATAGGTTGCGACGCTCGCGAATTTGTTGGAATAGGCCGAATAGAGCAACTCAATCACCGCGCCGATCTCCGCAACTGAATTCGAATTTGCGGTCGACGTTATCTGATAATGCGCGGTGGCAACTGCGATGGTCGGTTTCCATGGCCGCGGCAGAAACTTCCACGCGGCCACGGCGAGCACGACTCCGAGCATGCACAAAAACCGAACCTCGCGTCCGGTCAGCTTTCGCAAACGGGCTTTCCAAACCATCCGCTCGGATGTTGCAACGAAAGTGAAAATTTAGCAGGTCAATTCCATCTAACTTTAGCAAGAACAACGAATAGGAATTGACAGTTTGAACGATTTGGCGGAAAACATAGTCATACACTTTGTACTACAAAGTGAGTGGTTATGGCGGTGAAGATAAATGCAGAGTGTGGCCGAACAAGGATTCGCCTGCCCCAAACACCCGTCGCCGTCTGTGCCCCAGGTGGCAACATCGGAGGAAGAATTTATGAACCCTAAACTTAAGCTACGCCTGCGCAATGCGGGCGTCGGCGCGGTGGCGTTCTTGCTGGCGGTAGCGATTTGGTTGCCGTGCCTGCACTTTTTCTTTCGCAAACCTGTAACAGATTTTCGCAACGAAAATGGGGTTTCGCCCAAAGCGCACGAGTTGGCGGCGCGGCATCTGCAGCTTTGGACGGACCCTACGCTGCGCAAGTTGGAACTTAACAAGATGCGCCATAGCAATGCGGAATGGGATTTTATGGGCCGCAGTTTCCTGGTTTGGTCGCTGGCAAACATGGGTCTGCGCGAGCCTCAGTTAAAAGCGCAATATCTGCAGGTGATGGACCAGATCATCAAGGAGACGATCAAGATCGAGCGGCAAGACGGAATCTACACGTTTTTGATGCCGTATGCCAAAGACCGGCCTTATCGAGTGCAACCCGCGAGCAGCCTCTTCATTGATGGTGAGATTGCGCTAATGATGGGTGCCCGGCGCATGCTCGAGGAAGAGCCGCATTACAAGGTGCCCATGACGAAATGGTTGAAGGTGATTGAGGAACGATGGCGTGCCAATCCCATCATGGCCGCCGAAAGCTATCCGGACGAATGCTGGACCTTCGATCACGCTGTCGCGCTCGCGGCATTCAAAGTCGCCGACCGCCTCGATGGGACCGACCATTCCGCTTTGTGCAAGCAATGGATCGAGATCGCAAAGCAGAAGCTCGTCGACAAACAAACCGGCCTGCTCGTTTCCAGTTTCGACACCGACGGCGCCCATCTCGACGGCCCCGAGGGTTCCTCCATTTGGATGGTCGTACATTGTTTACAGGTCGTGGATGAACAGTTCGCACAAGACCAATACCAACGCGCTCGCAAAGAGCTTGGCCGAACTATCCTGGGATTCGGCTACGGCGCCGAGTGGCCTAAATCATGGAAAGGACAGCGTGATATTGATTCCGGCATGGTCGTTCCTGTGCTCGAGGCGAGCGCCGGTTCCAGCGGCATGGCGTTCATTGCGGCCTCAAGCTTTCACGACTGGGACTTTTTCCAGAGCCTCACCACGACTCTCGATATGGCCGCTTTTCCGTCGCGCAAGAATGGGCAGTTGAAATACTGCGCCAGTAACCAGGTTGGAGATGCCGCCCTCCTTTACGCCAGCGTGCTCGGCCCACTTTGGGAAAGGACCACGAAGTGAAAACCATTTTCAATTTTTTGCGCCACGTCTGGAAGGCAGACGCGTTTTCGCCAACCGCTTTTGTCGCGCGAGCCGTGATCATCGCGGCGTGCTACTGCGTTTCTGAACTCGCGGGCCTGCGCGAATACACCACATTTCTTAGCGGCACGTCGGCGAATCTCAATGTGACCTGGCAGACGGCGGCGACACTGGGCCTGATTCATTTGCTGCTATATATGGCGTTCATCTTCCTCGTGCCCGTTTCGTTGATTACCGCCGGTTTGCTCGTGCTTTGGGATAAATGGAGACGCCCCCCTCAAGCGGCGAATCAAACCGTACCCCCCACGGCGAATTTGTTACAATCGAAAATCTGATCCTATTTTCTGACTTGGAAAACTCGGCGTCGTTAGTGCTTTGCGAAGAACTATCGACTATCTTGGGACACTTGTTACCGCCTGTTACCCGTCCCATGGGACGGGTCAAAAGTGCAAAAACATCAATGTTTACAGGCCTTGGGACGACGGGACGGGCCCCATACGGGGTGGGTGGGGTGCGTTAATGCTTCCCGGTCACTGCCGCACCGATCATCGCTCCCAAATATCCAACGCTCCCGGCCGCACCGACGACAACGCCGACTTCCGGATCGGTAGGTTGGCCGTGTTGCTGACGTTCGAATTGCTCGTCGGTCATCGAAAATGTTTGGCAGCCGGTCGTGCCCAAAACCGCCGCCATAGCCAATACCAAAACAGCCTGCCGCAGTTTCATGGTTCGCAGTCTATCAAATACGCAGCAAAAGTCTGCCATATAAAATGTGGACGAGGTCGCAGTTTTATCGACAGCCGCCAATTTCCTTGCCTCAGGTTGAACGGCGATAAAGGCTCTCGCCATGCATAGGCTTTTCATTGGGTTTTTGCTGGCTGTGTGTTTGGCCGCAAATGCGGTGGGAGAGAAACGAGTTTATACGAGTGCTTCGACGTCGTTGGAACAAGCAGCGTCGGCGGCTTCGGGGCAGACGCTGGTCATCGACAATGTGGTGGCGATCACGAATGACACGACGCTCATTGTCACCAATGGTCGCGTCGTGGTTGAGCCGGGTGGGTTGTTGACGATCGCGACAAACGCGACATTGAAGATTGCTTCGCCTTTTTCCGCACCGACGACTGGGGTGTTTGCAAGGCGCGGGTCGCATGAAGCCGTGGGGAAAGTTGTGTTTGCGAATGTGGAGCGGATTTATCCCGAGTGGTGGGGCGCGGTGGGCGATGGGAAGACTGACAATACCGAGGCGCTGCAACGGATGTTTGATGCGACTTACGATGTGCTGAGAGGGAGTTATCAGACGTACCACTTTTTGGAAGGTCGCTATTTGATCGACGGGACGGTGACAATCAATCCGGTGGTGGGTAAAGGTCATTTCGGGATTCAGACTGCGCCGATGTTGATCGGGTCGGGGATGGGCAGCGTGAATACTTATTTGGGAGATGGAACGGCCTTCATCAAGAATACGAGCGGGCCGATGTGTGTCATCGCCGGCTCCTACGATGCGGCGACGGATACGTTTAAGTTGGATGACGCTCATCACGCGAACCCGAAATATTTTTCGACGGAACGTATCCGATTCATGTCGACGCTCAAACCGGAGGAGGTCGTGAAGGTGAAGCCAGTCGGTATCATGGGTGAGTCGCGGCACGGGCGGATTCGCGACACCATTTTCACGCATCTCTGGATTGGGTTCGATACGCGCGGGTATTCGGATTATTCGATGTACGAGGGTTGCATCTTCGACTGCTATCAAGGAATTAAATTGCGCAGTCCAGATGCGACGGCGTTCATTCGATGCCAATTCGGCGAAGGGTTTGTTTTGCAACTGCAGAGCGCGGGCGATTGCGGGCCCGCGATTACGATGAGCGGCGGCGATGTGAAGCTGCAATCGTGCAGCATGAATTATTACAAGAGCAACTGGGCGATTGCGCTCATCGGCAGCGGCTTTCCGGTGTTGACGATCGATGAGTTGCACGCGGAAGGTTGTTTGTTGCTCAACGCAAATTGTCAGCCGTTTGCCGGTGAGACGTTTTCGGGCGCGAGGGTCTCGCTGGCGAATTCACGAATTGGCGGAAACTTTGGGCCGGGCAAATCAACGGTAACACTCAATCACGTTGATGGGATGGAGATTGCGAATTGCGTTTTTTACAAACTGCCCGGGAGAAATTTTCCCGCTTCGTTGTTCTCGGTTTCAAATGGAAATTTGGTCGTGCGGAATACGTCGTTTGTGCAACGGACGTCGAAGATGCCGTACGAAGGGAAGAAAGTGACGCCGGGGGTGACGCGAGGAGTGGGCGGGAAGATTACGTTTGAATGATCTGTTTAAGGCGTGGGTGGGGTTGCGACTTCTTGTTGGACTTGAGTGGAGGCCGCCGCGCGGGACGCCCGGCTCTACCTCAGGCGAGACGCCTGACCTACACTACTTGGTCGGCGGCGGCTTTTTCGGCTTTCAGTTTGGCGAGGCCGGCGATGGCGGCTTCGCTTTCGGCGGATTTTTTGCTTTTGCCTTTGCCACGACCTAACTCCACGCCGCAGTGCGTCACGACACATTCGAACTCACGGTCGTGGTCGGGACCGGTCGCCTGGGCCAAATGATATTGCGGCGCTTCCGGGCTTTTAGATTGAAGCATTTCCTGCAACTCGCCCTTTGGATTGTCGAGAGTTGGAATCGAGGTCAATTCGCCGAAGGCCTGGCGAAATGAATTGAGGACGAAGACGCGGGCGGCGTCGTAGCCGCCGTCGAGAAAGATTGCGCCGATGACGGCTTCGAAGGCGTCGGCCAAAGCAGACGCACGACTGCGCCCGAGATTGGCTTCTTCGCCGCGGCTCAGAATCAGGAAGTCCTGCAGGCGAATCGTCTTGGCCTGTTCGGCGAGGGTGCGGCGGTTGATCATTTGCGCGCGCGCCTTGGTGAGCGGGCCTTCGCTGACTTCGGTAAATTTGTCGTAAAGTTCGCGGGTCAACACAAGGCCGAGCACAGCATCGCCCAGAAATTCAAGTCGTTGATTGTGTTGAATGGACCGGCCGAGTTCGTGCGCGACGGACGGATGGGTCAAGGCGAGCGTGAGGAGCGCTTCATCCTTGAAGCGATACTCCAAAATATTCTGAAACTCGTTCAGGTCAGACACGCTAGTAAACTAAACTCGAAGCGTAAAATTCGAAGCACGAAAAACTGTCAAGCAGTTGCAACGGGTTCGGCATCGGTGAGCGCCTCAGGCGCAGTTACGGGACTGTCCGCAGGCGGCGCGATTTCCGCAATGGCGGCCGTCTCTTGCGGTGGGTTCAACCCGTGTTCCATCAGATACGCCACGTCGCGCTGGACTTCGTCGAGTTGGTTTAACTGAAGGTTGGGATCGGTAATGGTGAAAATGTCGCCACTGGCCGGATGTTCGTAGATAAAGACGCGCCCGGAATCTTTTTTAATCTGCTCCTTCACTTTGAGGACACGCTTGCGTTCGAGCATAACGGCCAGAATAAAACAGGCTGGGCCGTGTTTGGGATCGTTCAATTCGATCAGTTTGCGCAACAGTGTTTCGGCGTTTTCTTTTTGGATTGGATCTTGCGGCGCAGCAGGCGGTGCCTGGTAAACGCCTTTCCAAAATGAAATAAAGCCTTTGCGATCGATTGAGCCGCCACCGTATTGGAGTTGCCAGCAGGGGTCGCAGATGTCCTGGCGTGAGTATTCGCCTTTGTCCCAAAACAACAAAGTGTGATAAGGCTGTTTGTCTTCAAAAGCCTTTTGGCAAGCCTGACAGCCGTGGGAACGCGATTGGATGTTCCAGTCGTTCATTGAAGGCCATTATTCGCATATTGCGAAAAAACGGAAGGTTAAAAGCGCTGATTTACGATTTACGAGCCGATGAGGTCTTTGACGTAAGCAAACAATGCCGGCGCACCGCCGGTATGCCAGAACAGCACGGTTTCGTTTTTGGCAATTTGGCCTTTGCGAATTAGATCGAGCATGGCGCCGAAGGCGCGACCAGCGTAGACGGGGTCGAGGAGGATTCCTTCGGTTTGGGCGAGCAGGCGAATAGCTTCGCGTTCGAGGTCGCCGACCATCCCGTAACCCGCGCCGGCATAGCCGCGCACCACTTCGAAATCTTTTGGGGTGAATCGATCGTTTGTTCCGAGCCGCGTCGCGCAGTCATTGGCGATGTCGGTCAGTTCCTGTTCGTAAATGTTTAAATCGCGGTCGTCTTTGTCGATGCCGATTCCGGTGACCGCGCCTTTGAATCCAGCAACGCGCGCGCCGACGACCAAGCCGGCCTGGGTGCCGCCGGAACTGGACGCGAACACGATTCGATTGATCGTTCGTTTGTCCAATTGCTCCATCAATTCCGTCACGGCCGTGACGTAACCAAGCGCACCGATGCCGTTCGAACCGCCGACGGGAATGAGATACGGTTTGCGACCGGCGGTTTTGAGTTGTTGCACGAGCTCTGCGGATTTGGCGGCGCGCTGAGGACGTTCGATCCAATGGATCGTTGCGCCGAAAAGTTCGTCGAGAAAGAGGTTGCCTTGCGGTAGCTCAGGTTTTTTGCCGTTCAAAATCAGTTCGCATTTCAAACTACACGCGGCAGCAGCAGCGGCGGTTTGGCGGCAATGATTGGATTGGGCAGCGCCGAGGGTGACGAGTGTATCGCAACCTTGCGCGAGGGCGTCAGCGAGAAGGAATTCGAGTTTGCGGACTTTGTTGCCGCCGAGGGCGAGGCCGGTGAGATCGTCGCGTTTGATGAGGATTTTTGGACCGCCAAGTTTGCTGGAGAGCGTGCGCAATTCTTCGACGGGCGTGGGCAACTGGGTCAGTTTGCAGCGGGAAAGTTTGGCGGTGGCCGGCATGGCTTTTGAATATCAGCTTCGCGCAGGAAAGCCAATGGCACCGATTTGGAGTTTGAGTCAGAGGCCGCGTTCTGACTATGATATGATGCCTTGAAGAATATCCGTTTGCCCCTGCTCACAGGAATTGTGTTCCTGTTTACCGCGCTTTTCTGCTTTGCCGACGACCTCTTAATCGATGCGCCTGCGCCTGCAAAATTTAAAATGCGCTTTGGCACGAAGTCGCAGCGGTTCGTGCGGATTAATCCGAGCGTGGCGGGCACATTGACGACGCCCGGTTCGCAATTCACGCTTACCACCGCGAATGGCCAGCAATTTACGTTGCAGGTAAATAAAGTTCGGACGTTTCCCGCTAATACCAATTCGTTTACGATCGAATGTTCAGTGCACGGCCAGCCGGCGAGTTACATGATTTTGGCGCGGGAGAATGGGGCGTTCGCCGCATCGTTTCATCGCAAGGACGGAGAGTTGTTCCAAATCGGAAATACTGGAGCCGATTTGCATTACATCGCCGAAGCGGATCCGAACGTGCCGATTGTTTGCGGTGTCCAGGGCAAAACTCCGCCGACGCCGGTCTTTAATACTGTTGGTGTTGCGTCCTCGGCCGTTCCGGTAACGCAACCATCGGTTTCAACGAAAGCTTTTGCGAACGTGACGAATTCGAAGCCGATTTTGGATGTGGTGGTGGTTTACACGGCGACGGCATTGAACGATGCGGGCAGTCCGGATGCCATTAATAGCGAAATCAAACTGGCGATGGCGGAGGGACAGTTCGCGTTGGATAACAGCCAGATTAATGTGCAATTGCGGTTGGTTCACACGGAGATGACAAGTTACACCGAAACGGGCGTCTACCTGACAGACCTCACGCGGCTGGCGACTCCCGGGGATGGTTTCATGGACGATGCGTTGGCGACGCGCGATAAATATAAGGCGGACATTCTTTCGCTGTGGGTCGATCAACAGGGACCGGGCGGTTTATCTGGCCTCGCTTTTCAATTGGTTCCCAACGGCACGATTTATACATACAACGTGATCGCGCGCGTTGTTGCGACCGGCCATTACATTCCCATTCACGAAATCGGCCATAATTTCGGATGCGATCATGAATTTGGGCAGTCGCAGTCGTCACTGCTGTTTCCGTATTGTCATGGTTACATTTTTCAATCGCCCGACCTCCAAACCCACAGCACGATTATGACGGCGGCGGCGAACCAAACGCGCATTCCGTACTTCTGCAACACAAACCTGACCTACGACAATGGCAGCGGACCGGTGCCGCTCGGCACGAGCACGAACAACAACGCGCTCGTGATGAATAACACGGCGGCAAAGCTGACGTCGTTTCGCGTGCCGCCGAGTCTTGGCGAGGCAGTGGATGCGCCGACGATCAACTGGACCACCGGCGGTGATAACAAGTGGTTTTGGGAGCCGGGATTTTCGCATGACGGCAGCGATGCGGCGCAAAGCGCACCGATCGGCGATAATCAATCAACTTATCTGCAAGGCACGGTTCATGGGCCGGCCAGTTTGAAATATTGGCGTTTTCTCGATAGCGAACCGGGCGGCGATTTTCTGACGTTTAGTTCTGACGGCGGCGACCAATGGAGCGACAGCGGCGGCGGCGTTTGGTTGCAGGAACTTTTCTTCATCCCTTCCGGCACGCACACCGTTAAATGGACCTACAGCAAGAATGGTTCGATCAGCCTGGGACAAGATGCGGCGTGGATCGATCAAGTGCAGGTGCAACCGATGAAGTTGCCGACGGTGGCGATCACGTCGCCCGCGCCCGGCGCGCGTTTGTTTTCGGCGAACACGAACGTCACGGGGATTGCTCACGACGATGTCGAAATTGAAAGCGTCGAGTATCAATTGCAGAATTCAACTGGCAGCACTGGTTGGCAGACGGCGAGCGGTGGAGCGAATTGGTCGGTGCCGATCACGATGACGCCGGGCACAAATACAATCACGGTTCACACAGTCGGCTTTGGTGGACAAGTTTCCGCGCCGGTGTCGCGCAGCTTTTTCTATGTGGTGACGAATCAACTGACGGTCATCACCAATGGGCTCGGCAAATTTGTCCCGTCGTTGAACGGCAAGTTTTTGGAAATTGGCCGGCGCTATACCATCACGGCTGTTCCAACAAACAACTGGTTGTTTTCCAATTGGAGCGGAACGATCAGTTCCAATTCGGCAGTGCTGAATTTCCTGATGCAATCGAACATGATTTTGCAGGGGAATTTCGTGACGAACCCGTTCATTCCTGTCGCGGGTGTTTATAGCGGTTTATTTCGCGAAGCGGACGCCGTCCGGGAAGGCAGCGCTGGTTTTATCACACTGACGCTGGCGCGGACCGGTTCTTTCCTTGGAAAAATGAACCTGGATGGCGGTGCATTCGCTTTCGTCGGCCATTTTGATTTGAACGGAAACAGCGTCGTGACAATTCCGCGCGCGCGAACAAATAGCGTCACGATCGAGATGGCGCTGCAATTCGGCGGTGATGCAATCGAAGGAGGTGTGACAAACGCGTCGTGGTCCGCAGGTTTGGGGCTCGGCCGCAATGTGTTCGACCCGATCAAGAATAAAGCGACGGAGTTCGCCGGGAAATATACCGTGGCGATCGCCGGAAACGCAGACGCGACTGTGGCTCCGGGCGGCGACAGTGTTGTCACCGTCACGGTCGACAACGGCGGCATCGTTCACGCGACGGGAACACTGGCGGACGGCACGCCGTTCAGCCAAACGGTGAACATCGACAAATTCGGCGATTGGCCGTTGTTCGCGCAATTGTATTTGAACAGAGGTTTGATTTTCGCGAATGCATTTTTCTCGACAGGAACCGTCAACTCGAGTGGACCGGTTACATGGATTAAACCGCCAATGCACACCGCGTTTTACTCGAATGGCTTTACGTTGAACTCGCCTCTGACCGGCTCGGCATTCGTGACGCCGAGCAACAGTGTGCGCTTACTGAATTTCACAAATGGAACGCTGACGTTGCGCGGCGCGAACCTGCCTTTCGACATCACCAATAGTGTCGTGCTCAATTCGAACAACACTGTGACGGTTACGGGAACGAACGGCGTGGTTGTTATTCTCAACAAATTGACCGGAGCGCTGACCGGCAGTCGTTTTCTCGATCCAGTGAAACGTGTACTCACGCCGATCAATGGCGTCATTTTGCAGAATCAAAATGAAGCGCGCGGCTATTTTCGTGGGACCAATCAATCGGGCAGCGTGCTCTTGCAAGGGAACTAATTCTCTTTGGACATTCCTGCTTTTGCGCGGCGCGACTTCCTGCCATGCTCGCTCCTGTCCATGACACGTTTGATTTCTGTTTCGCTGCGGTTTGGCGCGTTGTGCGTTTTTAGTTTTGCCGTTCACTCACAACCGTTGGGTGAACCCGATCACGGCGAACCGGGAGACGAAATGATCCAGGCATACCTCAAACAGGAAACGGAAAAAATCGAAGCCGATTTCCCCAGCGATATAAAATCCGCGGCCGACTGGCAAAGCGGTCGGCCAAAATTTCGCGAGCAATATTTTGAAATGCTCGGGCTCTCGCCAATGCCCGAAAAAACGGCGTTGCACGCCACGGTCACGCGGACGCTCGACAAGCCGGATTTCAAGGTAGAGATGTTGCATTTTCAAAGCCGGCCCGGGCTTTACGTCACCTGCAACTTTTATAAGCCCACGCACTCGAACAGCGACAAGTTGCCCACCGTTTTGTATGTGTGCGGTCACACGCCGCGCGGGCGCAATGGAAACAAAACGGCGTTTCAATCGCACGGCATGTGGTTTGCGCGGCACGGTTATAATTGTTTGATCGTCGACACGTTGCAGTTGGGTGAAATCGCCGGCGTCCATCATGGCACTTATAACTCGAACATGTGGTGGTGGGTTTCGCGAGGCTACACGCCCGCGGGAGTCGAATGTTGGAACGGCATTCGCGCGATCGATTATCTTCTTTCGCGCAACGATGTGGATCCGGCCCGTGTGGGCGTCACCGGAATCAGCGGCGGCGGCGCGGCTTCGTTCTGGATTGCGGCTGCGGATGATCGCGTGAAAATTGCCGCACCAGTCAGCGGGATGGGAGACCTGATGTCCTACGTCCCCGGTCGCTGCATCAATGGACATTGCGACTGCATGTTCATGGACAATACGTATCAATGGCCGTGGACACGCATTGCGGCCTTAGTCGCGCCGCGCCCGCTCCTCTTTGTTAATAGCGATCACGATGTGATTTTTCCAATGGACGCGAACGAGCGCATCATTAATCGGCTCAAACGTGTTTATAGTCTGTTTGGCGCGAGCGATGACGTGCAAAACGTGGTGAGCATTGGCGAGCACGCTTATCGCGAGGACATCCGGCAGTCGGTCTATCGCTTTTTCAATTCGCATTTCAAAAACGATCCGCGCCCGATTGAGGACAGTGAAGTCGATTTGTTGACCGGGCCGAAGGAATCCATTCACCCGATTCCGCCGGAGCAGTTGCGAGTTTTTCCAACGGACGATGACATTCCAAAGGATGCGATTAATGCTCATATTCACGACACGTTCGTGCCGGCTGGCCATGTCACCGGCAAAGATGCGCTCAAACAGTTGCGCAATTTGACGTTTCACCATTTTCCGGAACGTGTCCCGGTCGCGAAATTGAAAGAGCGCGAGCCAACGAAGACACGCAGCGGCAAAGACATCGCACAATTGACGTTAGAAACTGAGTCGCCCGTCGAAATCCAGGCGATTGAGCTGCGACCTGGAATCAGCCATCCCAGCCGTATTATCCTGGGCGTTCCGGATGTGGCGCACCCCACTCCGGTTGATTGGCTTCAGGGAAAAACAAAGGAAGATGATGCGGTCTTCCTGCTCGCTCCACGGGGGGCCTTAATCACAAAGTGGACGCAAAAAAATCCGCCAAACTATGTCGAACGCTCGATGGTGCTATTAGGCCGCACCGCAGACAGTGGTCGGATCTGGGACACCATCGCAACCGCGCGCTATCTTCACGATAAATTTCAGGCGCCGGTATTTGTCGCAGGCGCGAACAACGGCGCGGTCCTCGCTGCTTGTGCGGCCATGTTGGAACCGGACATCGCGGGCGTGATAGCGCACGATGCGCCGAAAAGTTTCATGGATAAAGATGCGCCGGTGCTTTTGAATGTATTGCGGGTTTGCGATGTGCCGGAAATTTTCAACCTCGTAAAGCCTCGTCCCGTCGAATCGTT